>CAYPDN010000004.1:15783-35422 GCA_964409445.1 uncultured Granulosicoccaceae bacterium | reverse complement strand
CCGTTATGGCGAATTGCAGAAAGTGTTTGATTGAAGCTTGTCTTTGGTGATCGCGGAACGTCCAGAGCAGATGCAAAAAGTAGTTGAATACCATACCGGCCAGTAAGCCGATGCTAGCGGCGACCGGATCAGTAACACCTGCAAACACAATGCAAGACCAGGCAATGGCAATATCAATAACAAGGCCCGCTGCAGCAACCAGAAAAAAGCGTATCAGTTCTGGAGGGGGTGTCATGCTGTGGGTATTTATCCTAAGGTTCAAATCGCAACCTTTTCGGGTGTCAGGTAACCGCTATGTGCTACGGCAAAAATACCGCCGTGAGCTTTGAGCGAGTCGAACAAATCATAGATGTTGTCGAGCTTACCGCCGAGGATAGCGTAGATACCGGGAGCGTCAGGGAAACTCTCAAAAAGAATGGGTCGGCCATCGTCACCTTCGTTACGCAGCAACACGGACTTCACTTCGAACATTGACCCTTTCCAGGTCAGATCAGACATGCAGGGCAGATAACGTGCAGCGTCTCGAGCCATATGCAACCAGTGACTTGGCTGATCAATTGCAGCGGCCTGCCACTTTGACTGACTCGATAGCCATGCTTTGTGAGGAGTATATCGCACATGAGTCAGTGAGTAGTTGTCACCCCTGGCGGGAAACGGCATAGTCGAAAAAAAAGGACCATCCATAACGGTAACTCCCAGTCCCTCAAGCGCTTCTGGTGGCTTTATCAGTGCGATTTCTGCCAGTTCGTATTTAAGTTGTGGCCGTAAAGGCAAAATGCCTTCACCATTAAGTTGCCCGTAAGTCGCGTCGAAAATTACCGGTGCACGAAGCGTGCTACCGTCTGCCAATCCTATGCACCGGGCAGTGCGTTCGATATTAACCACCTTGTTACGGGTTCTGATCTCAACACCGGCCTGCGCCAGTCGGTGCGACAGGATCTTTCGCAACGCTATAGCATCAAAGGCAAACTCTCGGCAGCGATATACTTCTTCAATCAGCGCGTTCGAAAATAGCGCGCGTTCTGCTTTGCCTGCACTTTCGATCGGCGCACCCATGTCAGTAAACATCGTTTCAAACCGCTTTGCTGTTACCTTTGATCCTGATCGGGCGATGGCATAAAGCATTTGGAAGTCGTTTACAACTGCGCTCGGAAAATCCTGTGCGAACCTTTCATAGTGCGTTAGTGATCTGCGTGCTGTGGCGAAATTTCGGGGGTAGTGAAAACCGGTGTGGATTCTAGCCTGATTAACAAAAGAGGCGCGGGTAAGGAGATCATCACCAGCTTCGAGAATGATTACCCGGTCTGCAATACTTCTCAGAAATAACGCAATACAAGCGCCATAAAAACCCCCGCCAATAACAATAACATCGGCATCCTGGTGGTTCATGGAGCGTCCGATTGAAAAAGTTGAGTCAAAAAATTTGCCGACTCTGAAAGGGATGCCAGATTATCGTTAACCGATCGCATTTCCAGTGTGACTATTCGACTGTAGCCGCTTTGCTTTAAGTAAGTGGCCACTGTGCGAATGAAATTTTCTTCTGACGATATTGGTGCAAGCTGTGGAGCACTGATATGCACGTGGGCAACATATTCCATGACGAGTTTGAGCTGATCTGTTGTGTCACCTGCCAGCAACATGTTTCCAGTGTCCGCCACCAGCGCTACATGTGGATGGCTGACGCTATTAACGACGTCGGCTGCCTCTTCAAGTGTAGTGATAAAATCGCAGCCGTATTGAACGGCATTGGGTTCAATGCAAAATACCGTGTTTGCGTCTGCACAAAGGTCTCCAAGTTGGTGCAACAAAGGTGTTACCCGTACTTTTGCCTGTTCGAAACTTAAATCACCTTTTAAACGGTTCTGTGGTGAACCGAACACTAAAGGTTGTGCTCCCAGTGTACCTGCCAGTTTGATCACATGTGACAGGTAATCTATTAATGCAGAAGTATCTGCTGTGTCGCCAAAAATCTTTAGCTCTGGACGGCCAAAAAGCAGGGCCTGCATCGATACAATAGGTAGCTCCTGTTGTTCCCAGAATTCTCGAAGCTCTTTTGCTTCATCCTTGCTTGCCGATGGTATGTCAGAGAATAGCCGGCTCGGTGCGGCCTCTATAGCGCTGATTCCTGTTTCCCTGAGCGTCTCCCGAATTTGCGTATCGTGTTCTTTTGCCCAGGCGATATTTGATGCTGCAAGCGTGATCATGGATGCCATGACTGACAGAAGTCGTCAATGCGATCAAGGCAGTTGTCTGCGTCATACAGGTAAGCACCAGTCTTACCCCATAAGGATGCGTGGTTCGTTTGCATGTCATAGATGGCTGGTGTGCTGCCTGTTTTGTTTGTGAAGTTTGAGCCGGTCATTTTATTGATCACCGATGCCACGGTAACAGGCTGTACAGCAATATTCAGGGTGTTTAATTCTGCGGCTTGCGCTGTTGCCAGGTCTGAACCGAGTTGCGCAAGATCGTAAAATTGGAAGCTTGCGCGTGCGTCAAATCCGGATAGATCTTTATCTGTCAACACATCGAAAATCAGGTTTTTCTTTAAACCTTTACCGAACAGGCCAGGCAACCTTAAGATCAGCGTTTGCGGAAAATGTGCACGCACCCATTCCTCTGCCTTCCATCGATGCAGCCCATAGGGTTGTAACCCGTCTGTTTCGATCGGGTTGCTTTCATTCACTGCAACGGGTGTTTTGTAAACGTCAACCGTTGAGATCAACGTGAATCGATCCGCACTGACGGAATCCAATACCGAGATAAGTTGTTCTATACCAGCCCAATCATCTTTCGGGTTTTGGTTAGACCACCATTTGACGGCCTGGATACCGGCACAGACTATCTCTTCAAAGTGTTCGCCTTTGATATCGCCGATGTTTTTAGAGTTATAGCAATGACTGTATTCACACTGTTGATTGAGGTTCGATCCTACGAACCCGGTATGTCCGATCAGTGCACGGCGCATTAGCTATCCCGATCTGATGTTTCGACATTCAGACGGCTGTCGTGTTGAAAAAAGTCGCCACCGGAAATCTCTGTGGTAACTGCGTCGAGCATATCCGGCTCACTGGAACGCAGCACCCGATATATTCCCAGACATATCGCTGCCAATACACCAAAGTTTGCAGCGAAAAATATCGAAAGAATTACAACCTGTGAGGTCCAGCCCTGGGCAATATCTGTTTTCATTGTCCAGATTAAGACCGATATAACAATGACTGCCAGACTTAACATCGCGAGGCTAAAGCAAATGATTGCAAATGCACGGATGAGTCGCGTTGCTGACAAAGACAACAATTCGGATGCCAGCCTGGCTCTGTCCCCAAGTCTTCCAAAAAAGCGACGCCTAGGAGGTGCTGCGATGGTGACGGACTCTTCTTTAAGGTAGCCGGACAAGTCTAGTATGCGGAACAATCTTCCAGCTCGGTCAAGCGAAGAGATTCGAGACACGGCGGCACGCGACAAGCCAAGTGCACGTGCCTGAAAGCCCTGGATACGACGTCCGGAAATAGCGAGAATTATCCAGCCCATGGTTCGAACAAGTAGTCGCTCAAGCAAACTTGTTTTACTGTGAACATGCACAGCTTTAACAATATCAGTTTGTCCACTGCCTAGTCTCTCAAGTATAAGACTGACATCGGAGGTATCAATCTCGCCAGGCTGCACACTAACGATATAGTCGCCGATTGCATGTCCGATAGCGTTCGCTGCAAGTTCCTCGTAGTTCATCGGAGTTTCGATTGAAATCACGCGTGTGTTTGGTGTTTCGCTGCCCAGTTGCAACATCGTCTCGCGCCATTCTGTCGTTGGTGCGGACGACAGGACCAGAATCTCGTAGTAGTCAAAATTTGAAAACGCGAAACTGGCCAGGTTGCGTGCCTCGATTGCATCTATTTCCGGATTGCCTGTGCCGACAACAATAAAGGAGACGAGGTTCTCCTGCTGCCTCGTTGGGACTTCTGGCTCAAGCTCGGTAGCCGAGCCAGGCTGTGGATCGCTTAGCCGTGCAGGGTCCATTGCTGTCAACGCTTTTTGTTTATCTAACATGTCTACTGATTTTTTGAGCTATGTCGATCTGTGCAAGCTAATAGCTAATCCGATTTTTTTGTCTCTAGTCCGCTCTAGTCAGGTAAAACCCGCGTTGAAGCCGCAGCTTGCCAGCTACATGAATCTGGCTCAATTCTGCATATCTTCTATTCATTGCACCTGGGGGCAAATTTCCAAATCGATTTCCTTGTGCAGGTACCTCAAGATTACTCTTCAAGGCCACAATTTGCCGCGACTTGTCCCACTGTTTTCGGGTTGCCTATAGAGACTATTGCAGAAAAAACGGAGCTGTGTAATTACCGTAAAGCTCGCCGGGGATATCCGGGGACACCACTGGCAGGCTTGCGCACCCCAATTCAGGCATAGCTATAAATACGTCACAAAAATCAAAATTCCACAGGATATTTTATCTTTAGGGTGCCGGTGTCGTTCAAACACCATTGAGCTTCTTGAGGTCGACTGGCAATTGGCATAGGAAGTCTGTTGGTGCAGTTCCAGATGGACTGCCTGAAAAAACGCTACGTTTTATAAATGTCTGAATGTCCTGAGCGTAAGACTCGTTGTTGGGAGTTAGCTTAAGGAGTCTGGAAAACGTTTGGCAGTCATGAGTCAATTAGCCACCACCGCCGGGGGTTACTGATCTGTAAATGGGTTAGTAACATTTTGTTTCTACACCCGCTGTTATCACCCATCCGCTTCCAGCCTAAAACAAGCCGTTGTCTGCAGAGTCTGTAACTTCTTGCTATTGCGAGACATTCGCAGTGCATTTGCAACTATTGCATCTCCGTTATGCATGCATGCAGCGGCATCTACAGTGATTGATTCGTTTTGGGAATTGTCCGGCTTGTTGGTACAGGAGTTGTAATCCTTCCTGATTGAGCAGCGGCTCTCGACTGAGAGGTGCAGAATTTTGACGCCAGAATTTTGAACATCTTCTCTGCACGCACTCTTTGCTGAAACGTTTGTCGGTGTACTAAAGCGAACCAGGATACATCTTTGCAGTTCCTTTTTGTCAGGGTTTTTGGATCTTTGTCAACGGCGATCCCATGGCTGGTGCGAATGCGCAGGCTGGTCTCTGTGTGTATGCTTTTGCCTGTTGTGTTTGTCTCTAACCATGCAACTGCTGCTGTACTGACTGCAGATCTTGAAGTGCATTTGATTAGGTCAGTATCAACCACGTGGCAAACCGTGCCACTTTCTAACACCTACTCTAACGCTATACCCATTTGTACCTATAACCTGGTTTCGTTTGTTGGAGCCAACCCGAACTATACCTATCCGCCTGCTGTTGTGCGTATTCGCAACATAACTGCAAATTCTTTTGATGTTCGCATACAAGGCTGGGAGGACGGACCTGCTGCGGCCGGTGATGTTCATTGTCTAATATCTGACGAGGGTGCTTTTACGTTGCCAAACGGCACGAAGTACGAAGCACGTACGGTATTGTCTGATCGAACCAGTGGTCAGTTTTCTACGGATGGGGGCTGGAACCTGGCTTTGGTGGAAAATGTAAGTGCATCTATCACGCAGACTTATACCGATCATGTAGTGCTGGGCCAGGTCATTAGTTACAACGATAATCGCGCAAGTGTTTTCTACAATAACGATTGCGAATTGCGCCAAAACGAACCCTTCAATGCGGGTCAGGCTGATGGCATCTGTGTAGGCAAGCACATCGGCATGATACCCGGTAGCCGAAATGCCGAAACCATAGGCTATCTGGTTGCCGATGCAGGTAGCGGCACAGTTAACAACGTTACCTTCGAACTGGACAGCGGAGCTGATAGTGTCGCTGGCAACAGTGCAGGGAATGGTGGCTACACTTATGGACTTTCGCGTGATTACAACATTGGCGTAAATGCTCAGCAGGGTGAAGACGGTGGTAACGGTTCGTGGTCGGTGCTCTATGGTGCGGACCCACTACCGCCTAATCAAATTGTCAGTGCAGTTGATGAAGAGATTGTGGCCGGGGATACCACCCGAAATCATACCAGAGAGAGGCTTGACTACTGGGTGTTTGGCACAGCCGAACTAACGCTGATTAAAGAAGTGGTCAACGACAACGGTGGAACCGCCGTTGTAGATGACTTTACTTTAAATGCAACTGGTCCTGAAAATATTTCTGGTATTACCGGTGACGCTACTATTACTGATGCAAGTGTTGCCCCTGGTGGATTTAACCTCGCGGAGACCGGTCCGAGCAACTATACCGGCACATGGAGTTGTACAGCGGGAACGCTGGTTGGTACGTCACTAGTTTTGAATGTTGGTGATAGCGCCGTGTGCACTCTGAGAAACGATGATGTCTTCGTGCCACCACCTGATGCTTTCCTGACTCTGCAAAAGAAAGTTGTTAATGACAATGGCGGAAACGCTGTTGGTACTGATTTCAATCTTTCTTTTGATGATGGCGCGGGTACATCCGGTTCAGGTATACAGGGTGATGCTGCTATTACTGCAGTGGTTGTATCTCCTGGGGTCTACAAACTTGATGAACTGGCAGTGACTGGCTACAGGTTGCTGGAAATATTCTGCAGCGGGCTTGATGCTGATGGTATTGATGGTTTGAAAATAGCTGCTGGTGAGAAAGTAACTTGTACCTTTGTCAATGATGACAAAGGTGTTGATATCGAAATCGACAAATTAGTCAGTAATGCAACCCCGAATGTGGGTGACGTTGTGACATTTACGATTGAAGCCACAAACAACGGTCCAGATAACGCGACAGACGTTCGTATCGTTGATGTAGTAAAGCCGGGTTTTGGCTATGTGGCATCTTCCATGACAGGTGGCGATACGAGAAATGATAGTTCACCTGCTGGAACTGGTCTCGATTGGGGGATCACAAATCTGACGTCTGGTGCGTCGGTAATTTTAACTTTTCAGGCAACGGTGTTACCCCCTTAATAAACGGATATTGGTTATGAAAACTCGAACAAAACAAGGCAACTTGATTTCCCGAATGAAGTATCTATTTTTCGAGAAAAAGTTTAGCACCCCACGTGCGAGCGTACTTGCACTACTGTTGGTTCCATTGGTTGCTTATCCTTTGGTACTTTCTGATTATGAGAATACGGCGACCGTTTTATCTTCTCCCGATCAGTTTGAGACTGATACCACAAACAATGAAAGCACTATTCAGGTTACACCCAATGCGGAAATTGTGATCGTCAAACAGGTTGTTAATGACGACGGTGGCAGTCTCGGCGTGGCGGATTTTAATATCGCGACGAGTGCGAGTGCAGGTGCACTGAACTTTGCCACAGTATCTACCGCCGGTGATACAACCACCTATACCGCAGACAAGATATTTGTACCGGCGGGTACTTACACACTGACTGAAACTAATCCTGTGGCAGGTTATACAGCAGGTGACTGGAGCTGTACAGCGGGCATACTGAATGACAATGCGGCTGATTCCGGAGAGCTGGTTCTGGATATTGGTGAGTCGGCAGTTTGTACCATCGTTAACGATGACATCGGTCCGCAACTGACTCTGGTTAAGAATATTGTGAATGACGACGGAGGCGATCTTCTTGTTTCGGCTGTCGCAATGACTGTAGATGGTAACCCTGCCGGCAGTGGAGTAACGCAAACAGTACTGGCAAACACTGCCATAACTATTGCAGAAGCTGTAGTCCCGGGCTACACGCAGGAAACCTGGGAATGTACTGAGGACAATCTGGGATCTACGATTCTAACTGGTGGTATTGCGGGTGGTGACACTATTACTTTGGCCCCGGGTGCTGTGGTTACTTGCGAAATCACGAATGACGACATCGCACCGACGGTTATGTTGTCTAAAACCATCATTAATGACGATGGTGGCGATGAATTAGTAGATGTATTTGATATCACTATTTCAAGCCTTGGGGAAGTTCCTAATGGGATACCTCAGCCTGTAACTGCAAATACAGATATCACTATCAGTGAGCTTCCACATACCGGATACAATGCAACTGACTGGACTTGTACTGATGCGAATGATCCTGCATACAACGTTGTAGATTCGGCTACTGGTACGCTGATTAACATCAAGCCTGGTGCGGTGGTTACATGCGCAATTACCAATGATGATATTGCGCCGACTATTACACTGGTAAAGAACGTCATAAACGACAATGGGGGTTCGTTAAACAGCGTAGATTTCCCGCTTTTCATTGATACAACTTCAGTTAACACTGGTGCCGTAAATACTGTTCTTGCCAACCAGCAGTATGTTGTGTCCGAAGCTGCCAGCACACAATATGCGGAAGGTGATTGGTCTTGTACGGATGCCAATGATCCTGCTTTTGCGGTAACTGGTACTTTTGATAATACCCAGCTTACGCTATTGCCGGGTGCTGTTGTGACCTGCGAAATTACCAACAACGATCTGGGTATTGATCTGGCGATTGATAAGTTCGTGAGTAATAGCACACCGAATGTCGGTGACACCATAAAATTTACCTTGCGTATCACTAACGCCGGTCCTGATATCGCGACTAACGCGACAGTATCCGACATTGTACTTCCAGGTTTTACCTATGTCGCAGGTTCTATTGCCGGAGGTACTTCCAGTGATGACACTGATCCAACCGGCGTGGGGCTTGGTTGGACTTTAGCAAGTGTACCTGTGGGCACCCCGATCGATCTGGTTTTTGATGTCACAGTGAACGCTCCTTGATAGGAAGTCGTACCAGACAGCTCATCATTTCCCGACGGCTTCCAGCCGTCGGGTTTGGTTTGTGTTGTGCCTTTTTAATGGGCTCAGCGCAAGCTGCTGTGAATGGTATGACCTCAATTGAGTTTACCAATACCGGAATAGTGGCATCATCTGCCACCCAGTTTGATACCAATACAACCAACAATACAGACTCCGTAGTCGTTTTGCCGAAAGGGTTGGAGATAAGCAAAACTGCTGATATATCAGCGCTGTCCAGTCCGATTGCAGCGGGTGATCCGATCACCTATACCATTACCGCTCGCAACCTGGGTTTGTTGGGGCTCACGAATGTCACGGTTAACGACAGCATCATTCCGGCAACCAATATTACGCTGCTTAGCGGTGATGTCGACGCTAACAGTATTCTCGATACGAATGAAATCTGGGAATGGCAGGGTGTCTATAACGTCACTCAGTCTGATATTGACACTAATGGTGGTGGTGATGGAGACATAGACAATACAGTTACTGTCTCTACGGATGAATTACCGCCACTAACGGACTCTGTTGAGGTGCCGGTCACTCCGGAGCCTTCGTTTGTTGTGGCCAAAGTTGTAGATCAGGCATCGATTGATGCACCCGCCACACTTAATTATCAAATTACTATCACCAATACCGGAAACCAGACGCTAAGTGCGGTTTCTCCGACAGATACACTGCCAGATGGCAGTGCCGCGTCACTATCCGGCCCCATCTCAGACATCGGGCAGAGTGGGCTGCTCGATCCGGGTGAGGTGTGGGAATACACCACAACTTATAGTGCAACTCAGGCGGACATAAACGCGGGAAGTAACATCACAAACAGCGTTACTGTTGTTACTGCTGAAACTGGCACCGATGGGCAGACCGCAAGCGCTGTGACGGAAGTAACCGCTCAGCCGGAATTTGTTGTCAATAAAATAGTAGATGAGTCTGGCCTTTCTGCGCCGGCAACGCTTAACTATACAATCACTGTTGAAAACACAGGCAATGTATCGCTTACCGGCGTAACGCCTGCTGATACTTTGCCGGATGGCACAGTCGGTACACTGACAGGGCCTGTAGATGATACGGGTTCAGCAGGTGTATTGGATGTTGCTGAGACCTGGACTTACAACATCAGCTTCCCGGTTAATCAGGCCACTATCGATGCTGGTGCCGCGCTGGTTAACACCATTGAAGTAGTTAGCAATGAAACTGGTGCTACTCCTGTAAGCGATACCGCAAGTACCGAGATTGTTCGCACACCTTCTTTTACTGTCGCTAAAACAGTTGATAAGACCTCGGTGTCTTCACCTGAGCTCCTCAGCTACAACATGGTGATTGAGAATACCGGTAACGTCTCTCTGACTAATGTTGTGGTTGCCGATCAGTTGTCTAACGGTACAGCGATTACATTGAATGGCCCTGCTAATGATATCGGTATTAATGGCGCTCTGGATGTCGGTGAAAGTTGGCAGTACACAGCAACTTATAATGTTACCCAGGCCGACATAAATGCCGCCATCGATCTAACAAATACAATTACTGTCGACACCAGTGAGCTGGATGTTCAAAGTGCCGAAGCACGTACAACAATCGATAGCGTCCCTGATATGGAGGTCACCAAGACGGTTGATCTCACGTCGTTAACTGCTCCTGGTACTCTGAACTATGTTATCGCAGTAAAAAATACTGGTAACGTTAGCCTGAGCAATGTGTCACCTGTTGATACACTGCCGGATGGCACGTCGGCCACACTGACGGGCCCCATTACAGATATTGGCGTGGCGGGACTGCTTGATGTCGGTGAAACGTGGCAGTACACGACCCTATACACAGTCAGACAGGCTGAAATTGATGACGGTCGACCGAGAGACAACACTGTTGTTGTTACCAGTGACGAGACTGGTGCTGATCAATTTACAGCAGTCGCGACCACAACAATCACTGCGACACCTGCGTTTACTGTTGAGAAGACGGTAGATCAAACTCAAATCACAGCACCGGGTACTCTTACCTACGACATCGTTGTTACTAACACCGGCAACATCACGCTTAATAATGTTTTTGTAGATGATACGTTGCCAGATGGCTCAATAGCCGTAGTTTCGGGCCCTACCGGGGATATAGGTGTTGCGGGTGCACTGGAGGTTGGTGAAGTCTGGACTTACAACACCACCTATGATGCCACACAAGCAGATATTAACTCTGGTGTGGCACTGGTAAATAGTGTGACGGTTGGTACCACTGAGGCGGGTATGCAATCCGACTCCGCAGCAACTGATATCGACCAGGTGTCTGGTATCACAATTGTGAAAGCTGCCGTTGAGACCGAATATACCGTTGCTGGTGACAAAATCAATTACGCGTTCCTGGTTGAGAACACTGGAAACTTGTTACTGACAAACGTAATTGTTAGTGACCCGATTGCAGATGCCGGTTCTGTGCGGTGCTTGCCACCGGGACAGCCAGTATCAGCACAGCTCTCTACCGGACCTTTTACGCTTGCACCACTGGATCAGATGAACTGCACTGCTTTGCGTACGGTGGCTCCATCTGATGTGGCAGCCACGCAAATTGACAACCAGGCGTCAGTCAGTGCAGAAGATCCACAAGGCAATGTGGTTGCTGCAGACAGTGAAGTTATTAGCGTGCCACTTGCGGTCATGCCACCGGTAGCTACTGACGACAGTTTTAACTCACCTATAAGTTCAGTACCGGTAATCCTGCCGGGTGGCGTTAACGACAGTGATGTTAACGGCGATAAAAATCCCGCGACTGTCTCTCTGATTGATCCTAATGCACAAGATACTGACGGTGACAACGATAACGACACCTTAGTGGTTGCAGGGGAAGGCAACTGGGTTGTCGACAACAGCACAGGTAGTGTGACATTCACACCGGAGACGGGCTTTACAGGCGATCCGACGCCGGTTGAGTATACCGTCAGTGACCTCAGTGGTCTGGTTTCGAATGTTGCGGTGTTGACTGTTAATTATCCTCAGACGGCACCGGTTGCAGAAGATGATTTTAAGTTTAACCCTCAGGTACCTGCGCCATCTAATCCGACTGTAGTCAATGTACTTGCCGACAATGGCAGTGGTGTGGATACAGATGCAGAGAATGATCTGGATGTAAGTTCGATCACCTTTGTTGATGTAAATGCTACAGACACAGATGGTGACGGAGATGCTGATAGTTTGATCGTCGCTGGTGAGGGAAGCTGGCAGATAGGTAATGCAACGGGTGATGTTGTATTTACACCGGAAGCGGGCTTTTTGTTAGACCCGACACCAGTTAACTACACCATTGCAGATACTACCGGACTGGTATCGAACGAAGCGACTATTACGGTTGACTACCCGCAGACAGCACCGCTGGCTGTCGATGACGAAATGCTTGATCAGCCGCTGTCAGAACCAGTAACTGTGGCTGTTCTGGCCAATGATTCTGATCCGGAAGCAAATCTGGATCCGACCACGGTGATGCTGATTGATCCTGTTACCGGTGCATCAGTCACTGTGCTGCCAGCTGCTGGTGAAGGTGTATGGCGGGTTGATCCAATCTCTGGTGATGTCACGTTTACCCCGGATCCGGGTTTCATCACTAACCCGACACCAGTTGAATACTTCTTAACAGACACGACCGACATTGAATCGAATATTGCGACGATCACGATCACCTTTGAAGCACCGGCAAGCATTGCCGGTACTGTGTGGCTTGATGCTGACCGAGACGGGGAGATTGGTGATGACGAGGAACGTAAGGCCGGGTGGACGTTAAGACTGCTTGATGCCAACGGCGATGTTGTCGCCTCTACTGTCACGGATGCGAATGGAGACTATCTGTTTGAAGGCCTGGTGCCTGCTGAGTACACCGTTGAATTCTTTAACGAAAGCGGCGTCTTCATAGACAGCGAACAGACATTGGGACCGATAGTTTCCGGCCAGACCATCCTGTTACCGCTGCCGGTGGATCCGAGTGGCATAGTTTACGACAGTATTGAGCGCGTACCTGTAGGTGGCGTGATGCTTAACCTCGTTAATGCATCTGGTGATCTGGTGGACGAAGCCTGTCTGCGTGAATTGCAGCAAGGTCAGGTAACAACAGCGGACGGCCTGTATGCGTTTGATGTACTGCCTGGTGCTGATGCCAGCTGTGGAACTACAGAGGTGTATCAGATTGAAATTGCGTCGGTACCCGATGCGTTTCGTCCGAACTTCTCATCAATCATAAGACAGGAAGGTGCAGCGAGTTGTGGCAGCCCTGAAATTGGCTGTGCTGTATCCGGTACTTTTGATTCTGATCCAAATGAATCGTTCTGTACGGTAGATACGATAAGCGCTACCAGCGCATGTGAAGTGCAGCCGCAACCAGATATACCGGTAGAGGGTGAAAGCACCCGATACTTTGTAGAGTTCGAAATCTCTGCTGGTGATCAGAATGTGATCTTCAATCATATTCCGATTGATGCCAGAGCCAGTGACGCCGAGATCCTGCTCACCAAGAGTGCAGACGTTAGAGAGTCATCGATCGGTTCACTGGTTCGATACACAGTAATTGCCGAAAATCTTAATCAGATACCTGCTGTTGAGATAGAAATTGTAGATACGCCGCCACCGGGATTCATCTATGAGCAAAGTAGTGTATTGCTAACTCGCCGTGGTGCGGATGGCGCGCTGAATACAGCTGATGACATCACCACTGAACTCGACAGTGTGCTGGATGATGACCTTACCTTTGCGGGTATTGATTTTGCGGCAGAAGAAACGGTTCAAATTACCTATGTAATGAAGGTCAGTACCGGTGTTGCCAATGGTCTATTCGAAAACAGCGTTAGTGCTACCGGTCCAAACGGTGAAGCCAGTAACACAGCGGTAGCGAGTGTCGAGATTATCTCAGATCCGGTACTCGGACAGGCTACGTTGATTGGTAAAGTATTTGTTGATCGTGACCGTGACGGTATACAGGATGCAGCCGGCATCAATGAATTGTTGTTGAGCAGCTCCTACTACGGAACTATCTCACTGCCTGATTTACCACCCCGCGACAGTGTTGAAGATGATCCGAAACGCAGTGCAATCACTATCAATATGCCACGCACTGGTGACAACAGAATCCGGATCTCAACTCATGAAGGGACGAGAATTGATGTTGATCAGAATGGCACCATCACAGAGGCACACATTGGCGCACGTGCCAGAGGCACGAACGCGCAGGATCTCAAAGTCTGTACCCGCCACACCACAGGTATACCGACGCTTGCCGACGGAACCCTCGGTAGTTCACCAGTTGATGTTGTTGAAATTGTACTGAGCAATATCGGTATTAGTGAGCCGGGTATCCCCGGAGCCAGACTTGCCACCGTTAGTGGCCTGCTAATTGAGACCGATACCTACGGCAGATACAGCATTCCAGATGTGGATGTCGGCAGCATTGGCATCGGTCGGAACTACATATTAAAAGTTGATCCGTCGTCGCTTGCAGATGGTGCGCGTTTTACCACTGAAAATCCTTACGTATTGCGACTGGATAACAGTGCACTGAACAAAATGAACTTTGGCGTGTTGCTGCCTGAGCCGAATGATAAATATTCTGGCGCGTGCGAACCGCAGTTGGCTGCCGCTTATAAGACGGTAGAAGTTAGTCTTGGTTCTGTTTTCTTTGATACTGATGATGCTTCTATTCGGGAAGATCAGCGCGGTGTGGTAGCCGATATCATAAAGGCTTTGAAAGACTACGGTGGTGGTGCAATCACCATTGGTGCAAATACAGATAGCCGTGCATCTTATCAATACAATATAGATCTTGCTGAGCGCAGAGCTAAAACCATACGTGATGTTATTAGTCGCGCGCTCGGTGATGAATTGATGTCCGAGGTTAAAGTTGAAGTCGATCCTGCTGTATATCAGGAGGCTGAACGATGAAAAAGAATTCGTTGAGCTGGTCGATTTCTCTGACGTTGTTAGGTGGTGCAGTCGCACTGGTGCGTCCTTCTGTGGTATTCGCAGAAGAAACACCTGCACCCTATACTCTAAAAATTATTAGTCATGGTGAGGGTAATCCGCAGGCGGATAACGACACCCCTGCTGGAATGCAGCAGAACCGAAGGGTAGACGTTACCCTGAAGACCAAAGTACCAGTCAGGGTGCCAGATTTACCAGCGCCGGTGGCAGCGGCTGCAAAACCGGCGGCGGTGCTGCGTGATGGTGAGGAAGTTCCCGAACCCGAAAGAGTTGACAGCGGTGGTGGTACATTCTGGGTGTCCGAAGACCCGACTTCCTTTAAAAAGTTACTTGGACTGGAAGTACCTGAGAAGGTAAATCTTATTGCCGACGGTGAGCTTGAAAATCCGGTTCAGTTTTTAATAGCTACCAACTACGGTAAGTTTATAGATCGCTGGCAGGTACTTATTCTGGCTGAAGGAAGTGCAGTTGATGACGAGCCGTTATATAGCTTTGACGGTGCTTTATCGGGAAGCATGACAAAGGTCGAATGGAAAGGCGAATTTGCCTCTGGCAGACAGTTGCAGACAGGCGATAAGTATGATGTCGCACTACGGGTCTACGATGAAGACGGCAACTTTGATCAGATTGCGTCAAGTGGAATGGCCGTTGTTTCTGACGATCAGATAGCGGACAACTCAGCTGACCTGATTGAAAATCTCGCTATTACAAAGCTCCGGGTAGATCTCGAAGACATGAGTCGGGAGTTTGTTCAACAGTCTATCTCTGTTGCGGGTAGCACAGTGGTGCTTCGTGGTACAGATTTGGCCGAAGTTCAATCTGTAGATATAAACGGCGAGCAGGTTGCTATTGAGGAAGACGAGAGCTTTGCCATCGAGTACATTCTGCCACCGGGTGATCACCAGTTTAACGTTAATTCCATGCGCAAGTCAGGGGAAGAAAGTCGCCACCGGCTCGATGTTGAAGTAAAACCGGGTCACTTCTTTATAGTGGGGCTTGCTGATCTGACAGTTGGTGAAAATTCAATCAGTGGCAGTGTTGAACCACTGGCGGCTGATGACGATCACTTTGGCGGAGATATTTTTGTTGATGGGCGGCTGGCGTTCTACCTGAAAGGTAAAGTAAAAGGCAAGTATCTGATCACAGCCCAGATGGATACCGGTACTGAAGATGTATCAGAGTTGTTTGATGATTTTGTTCGCACCGATGAGCGCAGTTTATTCAGAAGGATTGAACCTGATGAGTATTACCTGGTGTATGGTGATGACGCCAGTGTTACCAAGGATACTGACAGCAAAGGTAAAATTTATCTGCGTGTAGACTGGGATAAGTCCCATGCTCTTTGGGGGAACTTTAATACCGCGTTTAGCGGCACTGAATACGCAGAGTTCAATCGTAGTTTATATGGTGGGCAGTTTACCCACAGTAGTCTTGGGAAAACCACGCTTGGCGATAATAAAACAGAAATATCAGCTTTTGTCTCTGAGTCACAAAGTGCATTCAGGCATAACGAATTTGCTGGTACGGGCGGTAGTCTGTACTACCTGCGCGATCAGGATATTGTTCTGGGCACCGAGAAAGTATGGGTGGAAGTCAGGCGCGACAACAGCGAGCAGGTTATTCAAAGAATAGCGCTTGAGCCTGGTCGTGATTATGAAATCGATGAATTTCAGGGCCGTATTATTCTGACGCGGCCACTTTTGAGTGTGTCTTCAGAAATCGGCCCATCGATAATTCGCGATGAGCCACAGGCGGGTGACAAGACGTTCCTGGTTGTTGATTATGAATATGTGCCTGTCGACTTTGTCAGTGGTGATGCCAGTGTAGGTGCGCGTGGCAAGCAATGGATAAATAATCACATTGCAATCGGTGGTACCTTCGCGCATGAAAATCGCGATACGGATGATTATAAAGTTAAAGCGTTCGATGTTACCTTGAAAAAGACTGACCGTTCCTTTCTGCGATTCGAAGTTGCAGAAAGTGAATCCACCCAGACGTCTGGCAGTTTTGAGTCTGATGATGGTGGTTTAACGTTTACACCTTTTAACAGCAATACCAGTTCATCGTCTGGCGCTGCTATAGGATTCGAGACCACATTTGCAGCCAATGATTTTATAAACTTTGAAACGCCGGTGACGGTTGACGCCTGGGCAAAACACAGAGATGAAGGATTCTCCACTTCAAGTCTTGATGCCGGAACAGATGTCACTGACACGGGTGTAGAAGTAGTTGCTGAGCTAAGTGAGGCTTTAAGTATCTCGGGCCGCGCTATCCGCTTTGAGAAAGAATCGCAAAGCAGAGATTCTATGGTGGCTGTGCAGGGAGACTATAAATTTTCCAACAGGCTGTCGCTGAGTGCCGAGCTACGCCGGATAAACGATGAAGATCTTGCTTCCGGTACCAGTGAGTCGGCAACCCTTGCTGCAGGTAAAGTGTCTGTCCAGGTAAATGATTCCCTTGATGTATACGGTATTGCGCAGGGCGCTCTCGATCGCAGTGGAAATTATCAAAGCAATACACAGCTGGTTTTCGGTGCGAATGCCAGAGTTCATGATCGCCTGACTGTTGGCGGAGAATTGAGCACTGGCGACCGTGGTACTAACTTATTGCTTGGGGCGGAGCATCATCTGAGTGATACCTACAGTATATATAGCAATGTAAACTTGATAAATGATCGCAGCGATTCCTTTGAGCGCACGATAACGCTTGGGCAACGTAAAACCGTATCAGATAAATTAAAGGTATATACCGAGCATCAGTTCAGTACTGAAGGCGCCAGACAGGGCTTGACCAACACAATTGGCTTATCGAATACGTTTAATCGCTATGCAACGGGTACATTGTCTTTTCAGTCGTCACGCGTTGAGGATGAAATGAATGATGATATCGAGCGTGACACAGTAACCGCCGGGTTCAGTTTCAGACGAGAGAAGAGCTTTTTTACCCACAAGCTTGAATTCAGGAAAGACAGATCAGAGAGCGTTGACACTGATCAATGGGTGACGGTAAACGGTATTGAATATCGTCACTCGCAGTCCCTGCGAGTGCAGGGACGCTTCAATCATTCATCAACAGACGACAATATTGCCAATGACGATGCTGCCTTCACCGAAGCAGGTCTCGGCTTCGCATTCCGTCCTGTTACGAATGACCGATTGAATCTGCTGGGTCGATATACTTTTCTGCGTGATCTTCCACCATTGTCTCAAAGCGGTGAGACTGAAAAACGCTCTATTATCGTAAGCATGGAAGGTATCTATGAGCTTGGGCAACGCTGGACTATAGGTGGCAAGCTTGCACACCGTGATGGTGAAATACGAGTTGACCGCGAGGGCGGTGACTTTGTCGGCAATGATGCAAGTCTTGCAGCGATTCGACTGCGGTACAAAGCGTTCTTCGGTGTCGATGGGCTGGTGTCTTATCAATGGCTGAACTCGGATGCGACAGACAGTATACGCCAGGGCGCACTGCTGTCTCTCGGCTATTACGTTGCCAGTAATTTGCAGTTCTCCGTCGGTTACAACTTTACTTCGTTCGACGACAATCTCGCCAATGATGATTATGACGTTGGTGGGTGGTTTTTCAATCTGGTCGGTAAATACTGATCTGTATGCAGAGAGTTCTTTGCATATTAAAAGTAGTACCGAGTCGTTAGCGGCTTTAGTTGAGTTGCAAGAATATTATCCGTTTGGAGTTATAGTTATGAAGTTTATAAAACATGGAGATTTAGGAGCGTTGTTGATTGCGGTTTCGGTGTTGCCGAGTGCATCCTTTGCGTGTGGTGGCTTCTTCTGTCAATTAGTGCCAATAAATCAGGCAGCAGAGCAAATAGTCTTCCGACAGGATGGCAACCAGACTACTGCCATGATTCAAATTCAGTTCGCTGGTGATTCTGAGGACTTCAGCTGGGTAGTGCCGGTGCCTTCGACCCCTGAATACGAAGTCGGCAGTAACACATTGTTTACTGACCTTGAGCGAGTTACTCGTCCGCAATTCAATCTGACCCGGGAGGGGCAGGAGTGTGCGATCGAAGACTTCCCTATAGCCGTTAGCTCACCGGTGGCTGAATCTGTTGCTGACGGTGCTGCAGATAGCAGGGTGATCGTTGAAAGTGTTCAGGATGTTGGCGGTTATGTAGTAACGCTGATCAGTGGAGACAATGCAGAGTCTATCTCGCAATGGCTGATTGACAATGGTTACGACCTGACTGACAAGGGTGAGGAGTTGCTTGCCCCGTACGTTGAAGAGGGTATGAAGTTTGTCGCGGTAAAGCTTCAGCAGAATCGCGGTACCGGTAGTATTCAGCCACTGATCATGAAGTATCAGAGTGACAAGCCGGAAGTGCCGATTCGTTTAACTGCCGTTGCAGCACTCGAAGATATGGGTGTACTGGTTTGGCTGTTGGGTGATTCTCGAGCCGTGCCGGAAAACTATCTGCATGTCACACCGAATTATACCCGGCTTGACTGGTTCTCCGGTACACGCAACGCGTATGGCAGCTATCAGTCATTAATCACAGATGCAATGAATGAAGCCGGCGGGCAGGGTTTTGCGACCGACTATGCAGGACGCTTTGACAATCTGACAGACTCTTTAACAACGCCGGCTGATCTGGAGGCACAGCTTGACAGAATCAACGGATCATCGGATGTTGAATTTATTAGTCTGGTGCAAAACTTTTTTCCTAATCCGATCGTGACTGAAACCCTGACGCAATCCCTGCCGCTTCAAAATGGTCAGTCTGCGGTTTCATATTTTGATCGGGATTTTCTGATCACCAATTTTACAACGGCCGAATTAATGGCTGCACGGATTGCTTTGGCTACAGTGATACGCGATGAAGTAATAGCACCTTTGCAGCTCTCAATCGATGTGCTCGGTGGCAATCCGTATATGACACGCCTCTACACGACACTCTCCGCAGACGAGATGACGCTTGATCCGTCATTTGTATTTAATC
>CAYPDN010000004.1:13690-15683 GCA_964409445.1 uncultured Granulosicoccaceae bacterium | reverse complement strand
CCTGGCGAGTTTTAAAACGAAGGGTCGAATACCATGGAGTGTCACGACCGGATTTACCCGATGGCTGCCCTGAAAATATTAACTGGGAGTTTGTTCAATATATTTGGAGAACGCGAAATATTGATCGCTTGCGAATGATAAAGTTCTTCGATTCTGTTTCTGAAAGCAAGGAGACCTATCGGCTGCGGAATCGATCTGAAGTGGAGAAGTTTATTAGGAAAATAAGAGATGCCTAAGCGCGCGACTGCGCCGGATCGTCTTTACCATTCGCAGACTAAATCTGATCGGTTAAAACCTGCCATCAGCTACAGATAATAGCTGCATGTCTGTTCATCTCACAATTATTCGTTTCTTTACTCAATCTGTACCATCTATTGCCGCTATGGCTGTCGTAGAGGAGTAGTAAGACCGGGAGTGGTAAATTGACTAAAGAACAGGCACTAATAGCAACCAGGCATGGTGCGTTTGTTGGATTTTTTATCGCTGCGACGACAGTAGCGTTAACAGCATACGCTATCAGTACCGATGCATCGGCGGGAGCTTTAGCATCCTACGACCACAGTTCAGTTTTCGATGCATTGATCTATCTGGTCTGTGGGATCTCTCTTTATTTTCGGCAGTCAAGAATTTCGGCGATACTCATGGCCGCTTCTTATATTGGTGAAAGAATATTCATCTCCAGCGCTTCTGATCCAATCGGTTTTTCATGGATCTCACCAGTTTACTTGTTCTTCATGGCAAGAGCTGTATACGGCGCTTTTGTGTACCAGCGGCATGAAAAACCAAATAAAAAAATATCCAAATGGGTTTATGCGGCCTCAGCTCCCATGGTGCTTATTTTCGGTGCATTAACCGTATACGTGGGTTGCTTGCTAACGGGTGTTGTGCCGGTACGCTATATCATGACCGAGGTACAAATGCGGGATAGTGATATCGATCGACTCATTCAAAACAAAGTCGTCTCGTCGAGCGAAGTTATCGATTATTTCTTTTCCGATGGAACGTTTTCAATACTTGAACGTGGCAGCGTGCTAACAGAAAAACGTCTCGTGACTTACTACCGTAATAATATTGGTGAGGTAGAAGTCAATGATCTGTTACTAGGAAGCATAACGGATGTTGAGCTCACCACGCCAGGGGGTACTTTCAGCGTTGCCAACTATGAAGTTCACTCGCACAACGGCAGATCAGTCGAGCTTTCACTTCCGGGAGATGATAAAGATGCGTTTTTCCTGGAACGGCTGCAGGAGAGAATCGCCAGTGTAAAAAAACGGCATAAGAAAAACTCTGCTCAGCTGGGTGAGCGCTACCGCCGCAAGAGTTAATCAAGTTCCGCAAGTACAGACTAAAGCGCTATGCGTGTGTGGCGTTAAAAATTGAAGCGGTGTAAAAAGCAGAACAAATCAACAGTGCGGCCGCACGGAATCGTATATGGGTGGCGCGAAAATATGCTGCACAATTGATTGAGTATATGAAAGAATGCAAGCCGTATCCAAAGTCTACTGTGGGAATTTCCATTGCTTAAATTCGGTATTGTGTCAACAGCAAATATTGGTGTGGCTCATGTCATACCCGCCATTCAGAATTCCTCAAATTGCGTAGTAACCGCAATAGCTTCGAGGGACGAGAAGAGGGCGCGTAAGGTTGCGCGCCAGTTTGATGTGCCGCTAACCTACGGTTCGTATGAAGAATTATTGGCATCCGATGAGATTGATGCGGTCTATATACCTTTGCCAACTTCACAACATGTGGAGTGGACACAAAAGGCCGCAGCAGCCGGAAGGCATGTGCTGTGCGAAAAACCGATTGCTTTGAATGCATCTGAAATTAAGTCTTTGATAAAAGCACGAGACAAGCATGGTGTGATTGTATCAGAAGCGTTTATGGTGACCTATCATCCGCAGTGGCTGAAGGTTAGGGAGTTAATTCAAAAGGGCTCTATTGGCAAGCTGCGCCATGTGCAGGCATCTTTTGCGTATCACAATGTTGATGG
>CAYPDN010000004.1:0-13590 GCA_964409445.1 uncultured Granulosicoccaceae bacterium | reverse complement strand
CTATTGGCAAGCTGCGCCATGTGCAGGCATCTTTTGCGTATCACAATGTTGATGGTAACAACATGCGCAACCGTGTGGAGCTTGGCGGTGGTGTGATTCCTGACATTGCTGTCTATCCTGTTGTAGCAACCCGATTCGCAACTGGTGCTGAACCTCTTAAACTTCATTCAACAGTAGAGTTTGATCCGAAATTTAAAACTGATCGTTATGCAACCATAAATGCTCAATTTGAAGAATTTGATCTTAGTTTTTACGTATCCACCCAGATGGCTTTGCGACAAAGTATCGTTTTTCATGGAGAAAAAGGCTTTATTGAACTAACAGCCCCGTTTAATTCTAACCTTTACGCCGGCGATGAAGTGCGCCTGCATAATCAGGATCACTCTGAGGTTCGGTCTTTCAGCTACACAGGGGTAAATCAGTATCAGTGTCAGGTCGAAGCATTTGCTCGTGCCTGTAGTGGTAAAAAGCAGCCACTGTTTTCACTGGAAGACTCATATGCCAACCAGCGGGTGATAGATGCTATCTACAAATCTTCAAAAAAATCTGCCTGGACCAAAATATGAGGGCCAAAGTCTGAAAGAAGGATGAATGATCGCGCCTGCTCCGATTTCAGCATGACTTCCCCGATCCCCATTCTATCGGTCAATTTACTGACTCTATAATATTAACTAGTGCCATCAGTAATCTGAGGGGACGTCATTGGCGTGCTGAATGAAGAGCTGTGTGTGGAATAATTCTTGAAGCGTGAGTAGCCCGCTCTGTTGAGCTCGCCAGCCGCTTCCCCTCCATGGAACTACTTGTTCTGCTGATCAATCTTGCCGGTGCCGCAGTGTTGTTGCTGTGGGCTGTGCGTATGGTCCGTAGTGGTGTCGAGAAAATCAACGGTGGTGAAATGCGTCGTTTGGTTCGACGCGCAACTGACGGCCGTATAAGGGCTGCAGCCATTGGCGGTCTGGTTGCCATGTTGTTGCAGAGTTCTACTGCGGTGGCGCTGCTGTCTGCGAATTTCGCAAGCTCTGGTGTTATATCTGTAACGCAGGGCTTGTCACTGTTATTGGGTGCTGATCTGGGATCAGCCATTGTAGTTCAGATACTATCTTTTGATCTCGACTGGCTAATGCCGCTGCTGTTACTAATCGGTGGATCACTATACCTGAGTGGCAAACGTCGTGTGGTCTATCAGGCTGGTAGAATAATTTTGGGTATTGCATTGGTGTTGCTGTCACTGAGACTAATGGCTGAAGCGACAGCACCACTGCGGGAGAGTGAGTTTTTACCACTGGTTGTGACTTATCTGCGCAACGACATGATTGCGTCATTTTTGTTTGGCTTATTGCTTACCTGGATGCTGCATTCAAGTGTTGCGTCTGTATTGTTAGTGGCGCTGCTTGTCTCTCAGAGTGTATTGCCATTGATGGTGGGTGTGGCGTTCATTCTTGGCAGTAATCTCGGCTCGGGATTAATTGCGGTCGGGCTTGCGCGCAACCAGGACGCAGCAGGGCGTCGCGTGCCACTGGCGAATCTGTTGTGTCGCGCTACTGGCGCTATTGGTGCTCTGATGCTGCTGAGTTTTTACGGTTTGCCATTTTTCGTTGTGAACAGCAGCAACCCTGGTAGCTGGGTAGTGTACGGTCATGTGCTGTTTAATTTGGTTCTGCTACTGGCGTTTTTGCCGCTTGCCAGCATGATGGAATATCTGACGGGTAAGCTGGTAGCGGAGCCTGTCACATCTGATAGCGAGTACAGTTTCAACCGGCATAGTGTTCTGGACAGAAATGTATTGCATCTGCCTCGGCTGGCGCTTGCCAGTGCAACACGTGAGTTGTTGCGCATGAGTGATATTGTCGAACTGATGTTGAAACCCGTAATGGATTATTATGACAACTATGATTCGCAAAAAGCCAGTGGCTTGCGTGATCTTGATATCGATATTAACAAAGCCCATTCATCTATAAAGTTGTATCTGGCAGAGCTCAGTGATAATGAGATGAGTCGTGAAGACATTAACCAAAGTGTCGAGCTTTCCAATTTTGCAATCAGCCTTGAGGCGGCAGGAGACATAGTCAGCAAGAGTATGTTGGATCTGGCTAGTCGGAAACACGATGATAAGCTTGAGTTCTCAGAAGCCGGGCGCGACGAATTGCTAAAGCTGCACGAGCAGGTACTTACCAATATGCAGCTGGCATTAAATGTTTTGGTATCTGGTGACCGAATTTCTGCCAGGCAATTGGTTGAAGAAAAAGAAAGGCTGCGAGAACAGGAAAGAAAAAGTAACGTACGACATTTAAGGCGATTGCGTTCGGGTGCAGTGGACAGTATCGAGAGCAGTAGTATCCACCTTGATACAGCGCGAGCACTGAGGCAAATTAATTCCCTGTTCGCATCGGTTGCCTACCCGATACTTAGCCAGACAGGTGACTTGCTTAATAGCCGTCTGGCTCATGCTCAAAAATAGTGCTTTGCATTTGTTAAATGCTATTTTGTATTGCCTTTTTTTGTACCTTAATTAGTCGCGAAAAGAGCTGTCGGTTTTATCCAGTATCTCTTTAAGTTGCTCAAAGTGTGCAAAGGCGGAGTCTGAATAAAGCTCCCAGGTTTGTGCCGTCTCCTCCGCCAGATCATCATCCATTATGCTTAATGGTTGTCCGGTAGAGTAGGCCAGTACCATGGTTTTTGCAGCGCGTTCCAGGTAGTACAGGTGCTCGAAAGCTTCGGCAACGGTTTCGCCAACCACCGATACTCCGTGATTGCCCATCATCATGATCGAGTAATTACCGAGCGATGCTGCAATGCGCTTGCCCTCATCTGCATCGTCTGCGATACCACCGAAGTTGAGATCGATAGCAACTCGGTTGTGAAAGCGCGCGGTGTTCTGATCGATTGCTTTAATTGACGGGTCCTTAAGGCCTGCCAGTGCAGTTGCGTAAGGTGGGTGGCAATGCAGAAGCACTCGTGCGTGTGGTACCGCAGCGTGAATGGCACCATGGATACACCAGGCTGACGGTTCCGGAGCATCGGCGCGGTTCATGGTGTCTTCATCGTCTGCGTCTACGCACAGTAACTCACTGGCTTTGATTGTCGCGAAGTGCTTCCATTTGGGGTTTAACAGGAAGGTTTTGCCATCATCGGAGACTGCTGCACTAAAATGGTTGGCGACAGACTCGTGCCAGTCGAAGTAAACCGCCAGCCTAAAGGCAGCTGCAAGATCGACACGCAGTTGCCACTCTTCTGTAGAAAAGCTTGTTGATGGTGCGTTGTTAGGTTCTGCGGCCATGTGATTCATTCATCCTTTGCCTGGTGTTTTCGATGCTATAGGTCTGTCGGGAGCCCGTTTATTAACTACTGATTCAAGATTAGGGTAACATCTAAATCACATCAACAAAGTCTTTACCTGGGCGCGCCATTAGCGACCAATGCGAGCTATCGTCGCTCACAACGTAGTCTGAATAGTGAGAAAGCTTATGCCTGAGAAAATAGAACTAAGGCCTGTATCCGGCGCTGACCAGCAGCGCTGGCGCGAGCTGATGACAGCCTATGCGGAATTTTATAAAGTTTCGGTTAGCGACGAAGGCCTGGCAGCCACCTGGAAGTGGATAGAGGACGCAGATGAGCACTTCTGGTGTACTTTTGCGCTGGATGGTTCCGGTCGGGTGATTGGATTCACCCAGTACCAGCTGATGCATCGATCACTTAGTGGATCACTGGTGTGTTATTTGAGCGACTTATACGTTGAGCCTGATATCCGTGGTGGCGGTACAGGGCGTGCGTTGATTGACCACGTTTTCCAGTTTGCGCGCGATAACAATATTCCAAACGTACGCTGGCTGACGCAGGATTTTAATACTCCCGCAAGAAAGCTTTATGATACTTACGGTGATAAGTCCGATTTTATACTGTATAGCTTTCCCGTATAAGTTATGAAGGAACTTCTAGCCCGGATTATTCATGAGATTGACGGCATCTCGCTTGATCTTTGATTCCACAGCGAATTTTTTCTCTTGCAAATATCAATAAGTATTAGTCGCGAGAAGAAAATCCACTGTGAAATCAAATCTCTACGCGATATGCTCGCCAACTCACGATTAATCCGGACTAGCTGGCAGCAGCCAGTAGTGACGCATTGCCCCCGGCGGCAGTAGTGTCTACACAAAGCGATTTTTCATCGACCAGTGGGCTGATATCAAAAAGTGTTGTGGCTAGAGATACAATTGGTCCGTTGCGGTCTGCGAGTATTTTTCTTAACGGCTTTATAATGTGTGGCAGGTCGGCAGTGGCCACTGCGTCCAGATGAGTGTTGCCAAGTATGTCTGTGAGTGTGGGTGAGCCGGCTGCTGCATCGATTGCCTGCAGTGTTCCAGTGTTGTACTCCTGTACCCAGTCAGCAATGATAGCAGCGTATTTATCTGCACCGGGTCCTGCCATTGTGACGGCATTGCCCAGTGCCATGCTTTGGATCGATTGCGCCAGCCAGTGAGCAACATTGCCGCCATTAAGACTGAGTACGGTACCTGTCGGCTCCATACTAAGACGATTACTTTCACCGGTGGGTCCGGGCAAATCTATCGTGGTGTGAAAGTGAGCTTTGGCGAGCTCCAGCGCGCTACTTATTTGTTTACTGCAGAATTGCAACTGATCCGGCAGCGTGTCCATCAGCAATTTAATTTGAGGAATCAGTGGCTCACCGGTGGTTGCAGGTTGCAGCGTGACGGACCCTGATGGCTCATTATTCTGTTCGGTAGGGTCGTGCTCAATAGTGGCATTTTGTTCTTTTAAAAACCTGAGCAAATAGTGTGGTCCGCCTGCTTTAGGTCCGGTGCCGGAGAGTTTTTTACCGCCGAAGGGCTGGGATTCGACAATAGCGCCAATCTGATTGCGGTTGATATAAATATTGCCTGCTTCAATTGCTGTGACTGCATCCTGCACCCGTTCATCGACACGGGTGTGCAGACCGAAAGTTAAACCGTAGCCGCTGGCATTAATATCTTCTATAACCTTGAAAAAACCACCGGCTTTGTATTTTGCCAAATGCAGCACCGGGCCGAATATTTCGCGATCGAGATTTGCAATACCGTCCACTTTTATTAGTGCTGGTGAAACAAAATATCCCTCGTTCCTGGGGCAATCAGTTTGATGCAAAAGCGTAGATTTTTTCGACTTTATATAAGAGCAGATGGATTCGTATGCCTGCGCATCTATCAGGGGGCCGATATCTGTGCTTAGTTGCCACGGATCATCGCAAGTGAGTAAGTCCATAGCCCCTTCGAGCATAGTGACAAATTTATCGTAAATATCTTCTTGTACATACAGTACTCTTAGCGCTGAACAACGTTGTCCCGCGCTTTGAAAAGCAGATTCAATTACCGATGCAACCGCCTGTTCGGGCAGAGCGGTGGAGTCGACAATCATCGCGTTGAGTCCACCTGTTTCAGCAATAAATACCGCTGATGGGTTGCCGTGGTTGGCGATGGCATGGTGAATAAGTTTGGCGGTAGCGGTGGAGCCGGTAAAGCAGACACCTGCGATGTCAGGGTGCGACACCAGTGCATTACCTATAGTGCTGCCATTACCCGGTACCAGTTGCAGGGCTTGTTCGGGAACACCTGCCTGATGAAAAAGCTGTACGGTTCGTGCAGCAACAAGTGGTGTTTGTTCAGCAGGTTTGGCAAGTACCGTGTTGCCACAGGCGAGTGCGGCTGCAATCTGTCCGCTGAAAATAGCCAATGGGAAATTCCACGGGGAAATACAGACAAACACGCCACGTGCTTCGATGTTGTGTGCTTTGTTCAGTTCGTTTGCTCGTACGGCGTAGTATCTGAGAAAGTCCACTGCTTCACGAATTTCTGCAATACAGTCGAGCAGTGTTTTACCAGCCTCACGACTGAGAACAGCACACAGTTCTGCAGTGTGTGTTTCCAGAAGGTCTGCGCAGTTGTTTAAGGTTTCGCCCCTGTCTGCAACGCTTACACCATTCCAGCTTGCGTGTGCGGTCAGTGCTTTTTCTACGGCATCCTGTGCCTGCTCTTGTGTGGCGTCATAGCAGTAGCCGACGATGTCGGTACTATTGGCCGGGTTTAGTATTTCTCTTTTCGGGTTGCCGTTTCCATCTGTCTTAAATTTGGGGGTTGTCCACTGATGGGTTTTAAAAGAATCGCGCCCCGCATTAATTCGGTCTATCTGTAACGGATCGCTTAGCCAGTATCCTTTTGAGTTTTGCCTTTTGGGTGCAAACAGCTCGCTTGCAAAAGTAATAGCCGGATGACTGACGTGGTCAGAGTTCTCCGCTTGCGTAAAAGGGTCGGCGGCTACTTCCTCGACACTGATAGATTCATCTACAATCTGGTTAACAAATGAACTGTTTGCGCCATTTTCCAGCAGGCGCCGCACCAGATAGGCCAGCAGGTCTTCATGAGCACCAACCGGTGCATATATCCGACAACGCGTGTTGTGTTGCTGCATTACGTGAGAGTGCAGTGCGTCTCCCATACCATGCAGGCGCTGGAACTCGAATTGTGGCTTGTTGTCGTTATGGGTAGCGCTGATATTTGCCAGGTGAAGAACGGCTGCAACTGTGCGAGCATTGTGGGTTGCGAACTGCGGATATATTCTGTCCGCCATAGTAAAGAGTTGCTTGGCGCAGGCGACATAGGATATATCAGTGTTGCACTTTCTGGTGAATACCGGAAAACCTTCGAGTGCATGAAGTTGTGATTGTTTTATTTCATAGTCCCAGTAAGCGCCTTTGACCAGCCGTACCATGATGCGTCGGTCAAGTCGTTCTGCCATATCGTACAGACAGTCAAGCAGATACGGTGCGCGCTTGGAGTAAGCCTGTACAACAATGCCAAAGCCATCCCAGCCTTCGAGTGATGGCTCTGCCAGCACGGTTTCTATTACATCGAGAGATATGTCGAGGCGGTCTGCTTCTTCTGCATCAATGTTAAAACCCATGTTTGCAGACTGGGCAAGCATTGCAAGTGACCTTGTGCGTGCTACAAGTTCTATCATCACTTTTTCACGGTTGGCGAACTCATAACGCGGGTGCAGGGCAGACAGTTTTATAGAAATACCCGGGTTTTCTGCAACCGTTTCAAACTTGCAGTTGTCCCCAAGTGTTGAGATAGCGCGTGAGTAGGCGAGATGATAGCGTTTCGCATCGGCTTCGGTTCTGGCAGCCTCACCGAGCATGTCGTAAGAGTAGGTGTAGTCAGGATGCTTGTCAGCGTTTTCTATCGCCTTTTCAATTGTCTCACCCAACACAAACTCATTGCCCAGCTCTCTTATTGCCTGATTGACTGCGGTTCGGATCACCGGTTCCCCAAGGCGCTTTACTGCACCTCGCAGCGTCGCCACAACACCGAGTGCAGTTGCATTTTCAGCGATAACTTTTCCTGTCAGCAGCAAGGCCCAGGTGGATGCGTTAACTAAAGATGAACTGGATTGTCCGAGATGCTTGCCCCAGTCAGCCGGAGCAATTTTGTCTTGTATGAGCGCGTCAACGGTTTCGCTGTCTGGCACGCGCAATAAAGCTTCGGCAAGACACATCAGTGCGATGCCTTCATCGGTGCTTAGTTCGTATTGAGCAAGGAAGCTTTCAGTGAGCTGTGGCTGTGATTCGCTGCGAATAGTTGTTATTAGTGCGGAGGCCAGTTCGGTAATGGCGGCACGTTCAGCCTCGCTCAGTTGCGCCTGTTCAAACAATCGATGCAGGGCTTCAGCTTCGTCGCAGAGTATGTTTTCCCGCAGAAGGCTGCGCAGCTCAGTTTTTCTGGTCATTCGCTTGGTCGTTTAATTTGATCAATTTTCAGGTTTACAGCAAAACTCTGACTCTGCGGGCAATTGAGTCACAGGGGTATTCTGTGGAAAATTTCCAGCAGGATTGCTGCGTATGTTCTGGTTTGCCTGACGTGCAATGTATAATGGTCGTATGTTAGGGGAAAACGTTGGATATCGATAGGTTAATTGATGCATTGCCGAAGGCCGAGCTGCACCTGCATATTGAAGGTACGCTGGAACCTGAGATGATGTTAGCGCTTGCGAAGCGCAACGGTGTAGAGCTGCCGTACCGCAATGCTGCCGAGGTTGAAGCGGCATATGAGTTTGACTGCCTGCAGGATTTTCTCGATTTGTATTACAACGGTATGTCCGTTCTCATTGAGGAGCGTGATTTTTACGACCTTACCTATGCCTATATGGAAAAGGTGCACCAGCAGGGTGTAACTCACGCGGAAATATTTTTTGATCCGCAGGGCCATACCGACAGAGGGGTTGCGTTCGAGACTGTACTGGGAGGTATCAGTAGTGCTCTGGAAACTGCGACGAGAGAACTGGGGATTACCAGTAAGTTGATCATGTGCTTCCTGCGTCACTTACCTGAAGAAGAAGCGTTTGAGTCTTTGCACTGTGCCTGTAAGCACAAAGAATTGATTCATGGCGTAGGCCTTGACTCGAGTGAAAAAGGTTACCCGCCTTCTTTGTTCTCGAAAGTGTTTGCCGCAGCGCGTCGCGAAGGATTTGTACCTGTTGCTCACGCAGGTGAGGAAGGGCCAGCTGAGTATGTTGAAGCGGTGCTCGATGATTTAAAAGTGAAACGCGTAGATCACGGTAACCGGTCGTTTGAAAATCCTGCGCTGGTTAAGCGATTAGCAAAGGAGCGTACTCCGCTAACCATGTGTCCGTTATCTAACTTAAGACTTAAAGGAGTGCCGTCACTCAAAGCGCACCCGTTGAAAAAGGCGATGGATGCGGGTTTAATGGTAACGGTAAATTCAGATGACCCGTCTTACTTTGGGGGCTATATCTCGGATAACTTTAAAGCTATTCAGAAAGCGCTTGAATTGCAGCCGGAAGATATAGTGACGCTCGCAAAAAACTCTTTTACATCATCTTTCATTGATGATAAGAGCAAGCAAGCTGCTCACGATGATATCGACAGAGTTGCATCAAAACTCAGATAGAAGACTATTTGAGTTTGATACGCCATCGCACTGTGAGCAATAACACCAGTAGCAGAAAGTGATACCAGTCGGTGGCTCCGGCCCAAATATCTTCTTCGTCTGCAGCGGTTGTAACAACAGAGTCGCGTGTAACTGCTGTTGTTGCTACAAGGGGTACTGGTGCTGCTTCTGCCAGTTCCGGAAGCTCGCTGTCGAGCAGGTAGTTTCCAGCCAGCAGCTCCATTGCAGCATAGGCATCAAGGCGACCCTCTCCGCATTCACCTGATCTGCATCTCGGGTCAAAGTCTGTCGGTATGGCAGATACTGATAACAACTGCTCTATTTGTGGTTGTGTCAGGTCTGGTTTATAAGACAACAGGTTTGCGACGGTAGAACTTACGTGAGCGGCGGCAATGCTGGTGCCGTAGTGATAGCCGTAGGAACTTTCGGGGTTTGGAAAATCTTTACCGTCGTTCTGCGTGGTAATTATTCCATCGGTCACGGTGCCGCCCGGTGCAGACATAAACACGGATTGCCCCAGTGCGGTATAGGAGGTAACTGCACCTGCCCGGTCTGTAGCTGCGACAGTGATTATATTTTCACATGATGCCGGGGAGTAGGGTTCGGTATCGAGATTGACAGAGCTGTTGGTGGCAGCGGTAACCAGCACAGCACCTGCCTCTGTCGCGTCGTTAATTGTGCGTTGCATAGCACTTGAACAATTGCCGGGGAATCCAACACTCAGATTAATAACATCGGCCGGATGCTGGTTGCGTGCAACGCCATCAACATCCAGTCCGGCTGCCCAGCGGATACCGTCTATCAGGTCGGACACATAGCCACCGCACTTACCGGTGACTCTGACGGGCAGTAATGAAACTGATGGCGAGCCGCCGGCAATGCCTGTTGCGTTGTTTGCAGTTGCGCTGATAACGCCCGAGATTGCTGTGCCATGCCACTTGCTTGCAGTAGTCGGGCAGCCATCATTGACGATTTGCTGGGCTATATCTTCGCTGACAACCCAGTCTCCCGGGTCGCTCGGATCGTGATCGCGACCGTCACCGTCATTGCCAACTGTCGGCTCGTGAATAAAATCGTATCCTGGCAGGAAGTGTAGATCTTCGTGCTCGAGCATTACACCGGAGTCAACCACTGCCACGACGACTTCAGTAGGAGAGGTCAGATACTCGTGTGAGCCGAAAAGACCGCTGGCACCAGTGATCGATGGGTCGTTGTGGAGGCTCCACTGTTGGCGAACGTAGTTGTCATCCGGAACTATTGTGCCGGTATTGGTTTCGGTTGAATTCGGGGTGGTTGAGGTATCATCGATCTGATCAGCGCGCACCAGTGGCTGCAGCTTGTGCTCGGATTTCTGCTCGTACAGTGCCAGAACCGGCTTTACTGTAGGATTTTGGCCTGCCGGGGTCGCCGGGTTGATAGCAAGGGAAAGAACAAGGATACAGGCCGCAAAAACGGACAGTTGAGCGAAAAACATCGCGATGTGTGACCGTTTGCTGTTGAATACACTGGGCATTAAACAGAATCAGCAAATTATGTGCCCGGAATGTGATTCTGATGTTATCCTGTAGGGTCATGACAACAAGTGTGTTGGAGCTCGCTTAATGGCTAAGCTATTGAGTCGTATCGGATTATTGTTTGTGGTTGTTTTCGCTGGTTTGACTGCAGCCTTTGCGGTGGAGCAGGGAGAACTTGCGGTTTCTATCCTGCCGGCAGATAACGGCGTTGAATTTGTTTTAACCAATAACAGCGCGGACGACATTTCGCTGCTGCGCTGGGAGACTCCACTCGAGGGGGAATTGACCCAGGATGTTTTCTCAGTTGCCCACAGCGTCGGAAAAAACAACAGTCTGCATCCCGATCGAGCAATGTTCAGCGGCCGTTTGATCAGGCGGACCGATCCCCAGCCGCAAGACTTCATTACTATCGCAGCCGGCGAGAGTCGCTCAGCCACTGTGCGTTTGGCGGATTATTACCAGCTGTCAGATCAGGGTATGCACTATGTCAGTTTTCGCGGTGCTTTTAGTTTCCGGCAACTGCAGAAAGATCGTGCGGTGCTTGTGGAACCCGCACCTTTAAAGACCGTCTTTGCAAAGACCGGGACTGTTGAAGTAGATCTAACACCAACTCCGGAACTGCTGTATGCGCGGGCTGAAGGTTATACCGGCTGCAGTGCGCAGCAGTTGGCAGAATTGCCAGGGGATTTCGATGCCTCGGAGCAAATCACACGTGAGGCCAAAGAAGCGCTTCAGGGTCTGCCGGTGAACGAGCGTGGTGGCTCCCCTCGTTACCTGCAGTGGTTCGGTAGCTATAACCAGGGCAACTATGCCGAAGCACTGGACACTTATGAAAAGTCTGAAGAATTGATGGGCAGCGGTGAAGTAGAATTTATGTGCGACTGCGATGAGCCATTTTTTGCCTTCATCAGACGCACGCAGCCATTCAGGGTGAACCTTTGCACCTTTTATTGGAGAGCGCCGCAATTAGGTACCGACTCACGTGCCGGAACCATTTTGCATGAAGTATCCCACTTCAATGAAATTGGTGGCACTGAAGATCATGCATATGGGGCCGCACTTGCCTCGGCACTTGCGCTCAACGATCCTTCACGTGCGGTTAACAACGCTGACAGCATAGAATACTTTGCTGAAAACACGCCTTTTCGTGAAATTTCAGCAGGTGTTGTGACGCCTTTACCGCAGCCAGTGCCAGAGCCGCAACCAGTGCCAGTATCACCGATTGTATTTTCGGCACTGCAGCTTGATGCCGTGGTAAACGGCTCAGTTGCCACAAATCAAAGCGACTTCTATCGAGTCACCGGCGCGGACAATATAATACTTACTGCGAACAGCGGTGACGCCGATCTATACATCTATGCAGATGAGGCTCGGTCGCGGTTGCTGTGCAGCTCGGAGAGTGCTGGCAGGGTTGACTCCTGCTCGCCGCAGACTTTTAGCACGGCATATATTCAGGTCTATGGGTTTAGTGCTTCCAACTACAGCTTAATAGCAGAGTCTGGCTCTGTGCCGCTGCAGTTGGGGCAAACACAGACCGTTTCTATAGCTGCAAACGGCCTGCAGAATTTCACGGTTTCCGGTGCGAACTTTGTGCAGATAAACTCACTCAGTGGTGATGCTGATTTATATGTATATTCAAATGCCGCTCGAACCGGAGATTCATTAGTCTGCGATTCGCGTAACTCAAGTGATAGCACAACTTTTGATACCTGCGAGCTTAACGGTGCGAGTTTCGTATCTGTAGCTGGTGTTCGCGCCGGACAGTTTACGATAACAACCAGCACGGAAGATCCGTCACTCATAGTTGTTGATACTCAGTCTGGTCCGACTGATCCACCTGTAGACCCGACAGAAGCACCCGAAGTCCCAACGGAAGTGGCTACCGGTTCAACGGATGTAGCAGATGCAACAACAAGCGGCAGCGGCGGCGGTAGTGCTGGTGGCGGTGGCGGACTGTTCGGTCCGAGCCTTACGACGATGTTGCTGCTGCCTGTGCTTGTAAGAAGGCGGTCGACTCTTGCCAATAAAAATAGGGCTAGTAACAGGGTATCGAAATGATGCAAGGCTTAACTCGCCGCCTGTCGCGTATTTTGGCGATGGTTGGTTTTAGCTGTTGCTTTGTAGCCTGTGAAGCGGTAACGACGGATGAACCGGAATTGAATAAAGCGCTGGTTGGAGAAGTCACCGCAGGTATTCGTCCTGTTGAAAGTCGCATACTTGCGGACCAGCCTATGGAAGTACTCTTTTACCTGAGCAATGACACCGATGCTGCGATTGAGGTATTGCCCTGGGGGACACCACTGGAACAGTCACTGACTGCAGATGTTTTTGTAGTTACTAAAGATGGCGAAGTTATGCCGTACGGAGGAAGAGTTGTTAAGCGTCCACCTCCGGGACCAGATGACTACCTGACACTTGCGGCCGGTGAGAAACGCGAGACTGTAGTGGATCTGTCCGAGGGATATGACATCAGAGCTGTTGGTGAATACACGGTTGTTCTAAAGGCACCTGCATTTCTTGGGCAGGCTGATAAATACCTTGAGCCAGTCGTAGTTGAAGATACGGTAAGCATTAGTCGTCAATAGAACCGCGATAGCTTCATTCTCAAGAAATCTGCGCTCCGTCATATCTCGACGACAGCTGTCAGCCAATCATTTCAGTCAAACTCGTTGCAAAAGTTGTTGTAACCTGTCCGCTGAGTCTTAACTCGATGCATTGAATGTTTTGCATCGCCGTTTGTGTTATCAATTAATTTTCAGCCTGATTACCGGGGATACGTGTGTCCGAAAAGAGTCTGGATTTAATCTGCCTTGGCAGAGCCGGGGTAGATTTTTATGCTCAACAAGTAGGTAGTCGGCTTGAAGATGTTGCAAGCTTTGCCAAGTACATTGGCGGTTCGTCAACCAACATTGCCTGTTGTTCGTCGCGTATGGGACTACGCACCGCACTGATTACACGAGTCGGTAATGAACATATGGGTGAGTTTATTCGCGAGCAGCTCCAGCGCGAAGGTGTTAACACTCGCTGTGTTAGCACTGACCCTGACCGGTTAACGGCGTTGGTGGTGTTGGGGATAAAAGACCAGGACACATTTCCGTTAATTTTTTACCGTGAAAATT
>CAYPDN010000003.1:37579-38730 GCA_964409445.1 uncultured Granulosicoccaceae bacterium | reverse complement strand
TCCGTAGCAGCTACCAAAGGATCGGATGGCCCATGAATCAGAAAGTCAGCAACCTTTATACAGATCTGGCGAAAATAGATCCCAGTCTGAAGATCAAGCCAAAGATGCTCGGCAAACTAACACGCCGACAAATTAAGCCAGCAGCCTATAGTCGACAAGCACTGTTCTCCTCTATGGCGTCAGGTGACGCGGCATTGTTTGATGACTATCCATCTCCTTTAACAGGAACTGCCGCCAACAGCTCAATCAAGTCCTCAGCAATCAATCAAATTGAAACTACGCTGAAGAGACTGGGTCGCTACAATCGCTTCCATGTGCGTTGCGGGCCAAGTGAAGCCAGTAAGTATTTAACCGGGCAGGAACTGGTTCAGCGCTGGAATAACCCTGGTGCAAGAATGAACGTTACAGACCTGCATATCCGTGGCACAGCATTAGAACGCCTGGTAGACCCGGACATTCTGAGCTGGTTCAATCTGCTTCCCAATTGCGGAACAGAGGCAGCATCAGAAGAGATGATGTCTTTGGTCGTTAGTTCACGTGGCTGTATATCCGATTCTCATTCTGATGCCGCCGATAGCAGTAACTACTGTTTTACTGGTGAGAAAGTCTGGTTGTTTTGGGATACTTATGAAGGAAAGAAACTTGGTCTCGAGGATTGTTCTATCGACACTGTTTATTCTGGTTGCTCGTTCGATATGGAACGTTTTTTACAGTTGCGATCCGCCCGTTGGCTCACGGTATCAAAAGGACAAGCGCTATTCCTGCCGGGCGAATATACTCACAAGGTGATTACAACTGAACGATATCTTGGTGTTGGAAGTTTTTACTTAAGCTTACCGAACAGCCTTCGTTCTTTGTCAAGATGGAATATACACGGACCGCTTTGGTCAGAGGATCAATCTGCCAACGCTGATGACGATACGCTATTGGATATCACCCGGCATGTACAACAACGAGTCAGAAAACTACGATCAAGAAGCATAAAGTTCAGACAAAAGCTCGGTTACGACTTCCTTCCAAATGCACTCGACAATTGGCAGCGCTCTATCGGGAAACGCCAACAACTGCAGATTACTGCATCCAGACCTTTATCGGACTATATACAGTTACTACGCGAAGTCTAAAACAGGAACATCGAAAAATTCCGGTGA
>CAYPDN010000003.1:13853-37479 GCA_964409445.1 uncultured Granulosicoccaceae bacterium | reverse complement strand
CTATATACAGTTACTACGCGAAGTCTAAAACAGGAACATCGAAAAATTCCGGTGACCGCATGCTACCCCGTACATTAATCGCGCTCCCGGCGGTTGCCGCATTTTAAATGGAAGAGTCAGAAAATGGTTACCAGGCAGCCCGTTGGGCGCAAACATAAAGTACCTTTATTTATCGGCCCGGGACAGTCACCGATTACAGTTGGACGTGGACTAAAGCTCGCCAGTTACTACTCGAGCACGCCGAAGGTTGTATTCAACAAAAAACTAAGCAGACTGGATTTGGCGAAATTATCATTTGAGCACCTGCCTCTGGCAGCCTGTTCAACAGCATCTGTAAGCAAGCCGGTTCTCACTAAGATGCAACAGGCAATCAAACGCATGACGGAGGGAAGATGGGAGTCTGTTTACGTTCCAACCAGGCCTGGGGATGGAAACAATTCGGGTAATGGCATGAGCGGGACTTTTTTACAAAGGCCGGACCTCGAAGTCATCGTAAAACCCGGTAAATCACATGACATAGAAACTAATTATCGCTGGCCAAAAATTCGAAAGTACCATTCACGCCACAGAATCCAGTCAGAGAACTATAACTACTCACTGGTTTATCATCATTACAGAGCCGCTTTCGAAGCCGCGTTTGATTTAATGATATTTTCAATGTGTAAATTGGATAGTAAATTAAAACGGGCTATGATCGAGCGTCAGCGGTTGGGATTATATTTCGGAATAACCGACTACTACGGTGATCCTGACATACTGCCCGCACACTTACTTAAGCAGGTAGAGGAAAATAATCCCAGTCCTGAAATAGTAAGCAAAGAGGAATACCTGAATCTGTTGCGCAGTTACCGTGTAAACCCTGTTTTGCCGGGCAACTATCACACTGATGGCATAGAAAAGACGCTGGATGTTCAAGGCATTTTTACTGTACTGAACCATGGTTGCACGGGTGGCGAAACGCTTATTCGTCGTCGCGGCATTCCACGGTATAAACATCATGTGAGTTGTAAAGATTCCGTTGATGTTATCGCAAGATTAAACACCCCGCAGGGACATGCCGGGCTTTGGGTGCCGAGTTGGGGCAGGACTGAAGTTGAACACACGCCCGGGCCAATACAAGGTGGGCACAGAACAATCATTGTGTTCGGATTGGATTCTATGGATCCGGATATCGAAATAAAAGAGTCCGACATTCGAAAGCACTACGGCTCACACAACGAAACCCGCACGTGGGACAAGCGAAGTTGGTATCGTGGAAACGGTTCTATTAAGGTACCTGACAGTCGGCTATGGAACGCTTATTGATCAAGCTAGCTGCTGTTGCGGCTTGCTATATCAGCTGCCAGTGGATTCTACTCAGATGTCTCTTCATTTTCAGCTGAGAACAGATCCAACTCACCGCTGTCGCTAAATCGAGTGACACGGAAATTACCCTCTGGTGCACCCAGTTTACCGTTGAGCGTATAGGTAATAGGCTCGCTACTTATGCTGCCTGAACTCTGGCTCTTTGTAGCTCTGGCTAAAAATTGGCGAACAACGCTAAAGGCAGAAATGCTGACTGGCACAGTTAACACGGTATCACTGAATCGTGGGATTTCACCGGCTGCATCACTTACACCGCTTGCGAGACCCTGACCATCCAGGTCCAGCTTTACTGACAAGCCGTCGTACAAAAGAGGGCTTTCATTGGGATTTTGCACACGAAGTTTTAGTGCAAAACGAACCTCCAGCTCTTCGCTGGGTAATGGCTCCATGCCCACCACTCGAACATTAGGTGCATCGATACCTGACAAAGTGGCACAGCTACTGAGTAAGGTACTTAATAAAAAAATCGTTACCGCTACACATCTATTCATGCTGGCAGGTTACCAAAGAGTCGGGATGTACCGGTAGTGAAACATTATGTCAGTACAATTGTTGAGGTATTACAGAAAATTCTCAATACTCCTTATATTCCTGTAAATGAATTAGTCCGGATACTGACAACATGACGCCCGATAGTATTATTAAATCACTTGATATGCAGCCACACCCTGAAGGTGGCTGGTATAAAGAAACGTGGCGTAACCCGACAGAGCCCAGGTCGCTCGGTACTGCTATTTACTTCCTGTTGGAGGCACACCAGCATAGTCACTGGCATAGGGTAGATGCTGATGAAATGTGGCACTGGTATGCCGGCTCTGCAATGGAACTGCATCAGTTTGACGGGAAAGTAACTACGGTCGAGATATTGGGAACAGATCTGGTGAGCGGGCAACGTCCACAACTACTTGTGCCCGCAAATGACTGGCAGAAGTCTGTGCCGGTCGATGGGTGGGTGTTGGTCGGGTGTACAGTTTGTCCCGGTTTCCTGTTTGACGGCTTTGAATTGGCTGATACCGGATGGGAGCCTAAAACCTGACTTTAGTATTGTAAAAAAATGTCGGTGGAAAACCACCAGGTTCATTTTTAGCAACAGACTAAAAACAATTATATTGAGTGTTATTGAGATCAATGGCATGTTAAACAACAGCGAACAGCTCGTTTGTATACCGTTGGTAGACTTCCAGCGTTAGACTGTATAACTACGGCCTCTGCCAGTTGCTGCCTGTGGGGTAGAGATATGAAAACGATTACAGAAAAATGGTTTGGGGATCATTTCACCGAGCTGCACCCAAAGCTACAGAAGCTTCATTCTGAGGGAGGTGTGCTGAGTGGAGAGGTAAAGGTAGAGTATGGCACCGGTATAGCAGGGGTGCTCGGTAAGCGGCTCGGTGTAAAGCTTGGCTTGCCATTGCACACAGAATCAACCAGCCTGAAAGTGGATATTTCTCACACGGATCAGGCGATGATCTGGTCGCGGCAGTTTGGCGGTGCGAGCAAACCGATGGTATCTGAGTTTACCCCGCAGGGTAATTATGAAAGCGGCTATTGGGCCGAGACCACAGGTGCTATAACTGTTGAGCTTTCGGTGGAAGTACACCTTGGTGGCTGGCACTGGATTCAGCGCGCCACGAAGGTTAAAAATCTCGTTGTACCCTCTTTGCTCGTACCTGAATTAAAGGCGAAGAAATCTTTCGAAGACAGTTTATACCAGTTTGAAGTAGCGTTACAAAAGCGAGGGATGGGATTGCTTGTGCGCTATGCCGGGGCATTAGAGGCCGGGGTCTAGAGTTCATAAGGAGCTAGTGGCATCTATCCCGCTAGATCGCTAGTTGCTTTAAGCAGCGTCGGGTTATTCAGCATGACAGGTTTAGCTGTGAGTGTTTAACTTATACGAACCCTGACAACTTTCATAAATTCAAAGTCCATACCTGCAATCTGTTCCGACTCCGGATAGTAAGTCAGGTTTACTGATGCGCCCTTAAGGTCGCGATATTTCTTCTTTCTTTTATATTTAAATGGCACATCGTAGCCCTGTAACATTAATGTATTTAAAAACCAGTCATCGCATTCTCGCTGTACATGACTGGTAACTTTTACGGAATCCAGCTGGTTCAATTGCTCGTTTTTTTTCAGGAGTTTGTTGACGTCAGACTTCATCGATTCAGTTCTCTGCTGTTACCGATCATATGCATACCTTAGCCAATTGCCTCAGTCATTACGAGTAATGACTTGGAGCACTGTAGAGATCAGTGGCAGGGGTTTCTGATAAAAATTAATGAAATTAACCACTTACTCGATAAAACAATGTAAACCAATGCTATTATTGGCCATTTTTAAGGTATGGTGGCTGGGAGCATAATTTAGGGAAACCAAATGAAGAACGATCAAATTCATAGCAATCAACCAGCAAATCCGGATAGACGAAAGCTATTGCAAGGTGCTGCTTGTATCGGCGTTGCGAGCTTTGCGCCCGCCGCTGCCGCAACCGCTGGTAGCGCTTTATCTATTGATTCAACGCCATTACTTTCAGGTGAACTAATTTGCAATATCGCCAACCCTGTTAAAACTCTGGTTTTACGTAATAACTCTAATCAGACAATGCATATTGATCGTTTAGATCAAAGCGCTTTTATGTTTGATGGCAGTATCATTGATTGCAACACCGCCTGCCTATCCAGTTCAATTACTATTCCTGCGAATCAGGAAATACAGATTCAATTTGATAAGCGCCAGCAGGCTGCCTTAACTCATATTGAAGATTTTCAACGTGTGCAGTCACGAGTTGCTCGTCTAAATGATGGAACACGAGTTATACCGTTTACGGCGATTTTGCAGGGTGGCGTCGCTACAATAGCTTAGTTTAAAAATCAGGGCTTTCTGTTTTGCTGTGCAGCCTCGGCTGCACAGCTTGAGTGGTAATGCAGTTGCACTTTACTTTACACAAGCCTTCGTACACAACGTACGTGCTTCCTGCGATTGGAGTGGGTGACTTTTTTGCTTGTTCACCCAATATCAGAAACTACAGCAGATCGTTGCAATCCTTAACGGTGAACCGAACTTACCTTTGACATTCCGTAGTTAACTATCAAGCTTGCGGATTATCTGTTTCAGCCTTGCGATATTCGCAGCACGATCAGTGATAATTATCGTATTGGAATTGGCTTCAGCGCTGAGAGTGGCGGTTTGTGGCAACAGAGGTCGTAGTGATTCAATCAGTTGTACAGCGGGTACATTAAACAGCTGAATAACTTCAGTAACAAGCTCGTCAACGGTGTCCGTCGGTTCTGCTATGACCGGTACTGCACTTTGAACCCCTGTTGTCATAGGCACAATCTTCGTGAAATCACCTGCTGGTACAGTAGCGTATCCATGCACCTGTAGTACGGATAAAAATAATTCGTACAACTTATCTTTACCAACTGGCTCCGAAGTAATAACGGTGACTGTTGCTTTTACACGAGGGTCAATAATGAAGTTTTTACCTGTTTGTGCAGAGACTGTTTCAATCAGTGACCGGATATCGACGTTTTTTAGCGTTAAAGAGAATGTGCCGTTTGGTATCGTTTGTGAGTAGGTGTGTGCAGATAGCATCAGTCCCGCCAAAGTGATCAAGGCAGTAGCGGCAGTCCGCGAAATAGAAGATTTTTCCAGCCTTTTCGCCATTGGTTTGGTGCTCACAATTTCAGACAATAAGGCGAATTTTCGCAACACGTTGAATGCTCTGACTAAGGATTATTGTTCTTGCTACGCAAGTCAGGCAAGGCATGTCTGACTCAAATATGCCTCGTACCTTAGCAGATAGCTAACGTTGTTGTATCAACATTGAATCAGTCTAACTGGCACTTACGGGTTGCATGCGGCAATTTACAGGGGCATGCTTTGGATGGGGTGATGCCGCCATCTGCAACAGGGGTGGAAACGTAGTCCTACGGTAAATTGCGGCCGCGCCATAAATTCTATTGGAGGAAGTATTAATGAAACGAGTGAACATTCTATCCGCAATTGTGGCTACGGTTATCGGGAGTGGTTTTACGGTCACTGCAAATGCTGCTGAAAAATTAACCTATTATTGCAGCGCGCAGGAAGACTGGTGTCAGTTAATGGCGGACGGTTTTGAGGAGGCCACAGGTATCAAAGTCAGTATGACTCGAAAGAGCTCTGGAGAAACACTGGCTCAAATTAAAGCAGAAGCTGATAACCCGAAAGGCGATGTGTGGTGGGGCGGTACTGGCGATCCGCATCTTCAGGCAGCAGAAGAGGGTTTAACAGTCTCTTATGAATCACCGATGCGCGAAGAGTTGCATGACTGGTCATTGTCGCAAGCTGAATCTGCAGATAATAAAACCATTGGCATCTATTCCGGTGCTCTGGGCTACGGCTACAATGAAGAAGTATTGAAGGCTAATAATCTTCCCGCTCCCGAGTGCTGGAAAGATCTGTTAAAGCCTGAGTACAAAGGTCATGTGCAAATGGCAAACCCGAACTCATCCGGTACTGCCTATACAACGCTTGCCACCATTGTGCAGCTGTTTGGTGAGGAAGAAGGATTTGAGTTCATGAAAGGGTTACATAAAAATATCAATCAGTATACGAAGTCCGGTTCTGCACCAATTAAGGCTGCGGCACGCGGTGAGAATACTATTGGTATCGTTTTTATGCATGATGCTGTAAAGCAGGCTGTGTCTGGTTTTCCTATCAAAGTGGTTGCACCTTGTGAAGGTACGGGTTATGAGATTGGTTCGATGTCTTTGATCAAGGATGGCCGCAACCCGGAAAGTGCTAAAAAGTTCTATGACTGGGCCTTGTCTGCAGAAGTACAAACCCGCTCGCTTGAAGTAAAGGCGTTTCAGGTGATGTCCAACAAAGCTGCTAAAAGCTCACCAAGTGCTCCTGATTTGTCTTCAATTAAACTGATTGACTATGACTTTAGCAAGTATGGTTCTTCTGATGAGAGAAAGCGTTTACTAAAAAAATGGGACGACGATGTATCGAACCTTCCACAGTGATTGTCTGGAAGAGTAATCTACAGTTCTTTGAATAGATCGCCAGCGATTTGCGGTCCGGTGTTTGTGCCGGGCCGATTGCGATACTCACATCTTGAATAAAAAAATAGATCGTTCTGCACTGCTTTGGCTTGGCACTGCGTTGATCGGTTACTGCGTCCTGCCGTGGTACATACTGGAAGACGGGCTATTCAGCTTTGAATGGCTTGACGGATATCCGTTTGATAGTGACTATGCGCCAGCGCTTTTTCTGCTGGTGCAGGGTGAGAAGCTATGGCTCGCGCCCGTCGGGCTTGCAATTCTTGCAGCTGTTCCCTCGGTATTCTGTCGCAAGTCCGGTGGCGTTTTTTCCAATTGTCTTATCTTTGCCGGCTGTCTGGGTCTGGTGTATCTCTGTGCACAAGGTCTTTCTATTGGTATCCGTGGCTGGAATGCCGAATGGTTGAGTGCTTTGTTCGGTGATCTTGGTGATCGTCAATTCGGTATGGGTTATGGCGCGCTGTTGGTGTCTCTTGGCTTTTTGTTTTTTCTAACCACAGGGCTTGCAGCCAAAGGTGCGATTAATGGTGATTCATTTGTTGTAGGTGCGGTTGGTTTTATCGTGGCCATTGTCACCGTGTTTATTTTTTTCCCGATAGTGGAGATGTTAAGCAGCGCTGTTAAAGATGACGACGGATTGTTGTCTCTTTCAACTTTCATAGCCAAGTTTACCCACAGTAAAATTTGGAGCCTTGCCTGTTTGGGGGGTGAGCGCAGTTGTGGGGTGGCATGGAACTCTTTGTTTTTGGCAGTGTTGGTAGGGTTTCTGACGACAACGCTGGGTTTGGTGTTTGCGCTGGTTGCTACACGCTCAGGGGTACGCCAGGCAAAACTTCTTAGGCCACTGACAGTATTGCCTATCATCACGCCACCATTTGTAATCGGTTTGGCAATAATTCTGTTATTTGGCCTTTCTGGCACAGTCACTACATTTGTTGCAGATCTGCTGGGTCTGCAACCGACTCGTTGGGTATACGGATTACCCGGTATTCTCATCGCACAGTTGCTTTCGTTCACACCGATTGCATTTTTGGTGTTGATCGGTGTAGTGGAAGGGGTGAGTCCGTCTATGGAGGAGGCCTCGCAAACACTTAGAGCCTCTCGCTGGACAACATTTAAAACTGTTTCACTGCCATTGATGCGGCCGGGGCTTGCCAATGCATTTCTACTTGGCTTTATTGAAAGCATGGCAGATTTTGGCAACCCGCTGGTACTGGGTGGCAACTATGATGTGTTGTCGACCGAGATATTTTTCTCCATTGTGGGTGCTCAAAGTGATCAGGGGCGTGCTGCGGTATTGGCAATCGTGTTGCTAATCTTTACGCTCAGTGCATTTTCTATTCAGCGCCGCTGGCTTGGGAAAAAGTCATATATCACCAAAACAGGTAAGGGCGACAGTGGTGTACACGCCTTGTTACCAATGCGCATCTTGATACCTTGCTGGACTATTGCCATTACCTGGGCGGTGTTTACGCTCACGGTCTACGGCATGATTATATATGGCAGTTTTGTAGAGGTTTGGGGGCTAAACAATACGCTGACGTTCAAGCACTACCAAAGCACATTTGCTGTGGTGTTTGATGAAAACGGATTCAGGTTGAAAGGCTCGGCGTGGGATTCCTTTCTCACAACCCTTAAAATTGCCGCTATTGCAGCACCGTTAACTGCCATTATTGGTATTTTGACTGCATTTTTGTTGGTGCGACAAAACTTCTTTGCTAAAAATCTGTTTGAGTTTGGCACCATGTTGAGCTTTGCCATTCCCGGTACCGTCATTGGCGTGAGTTACATACTGGCGTTTAATGTTCCGCCGATAGAAATTACCGGCACCGGAATCATATTGATAGTCAGCTTTGTTTTTCGAAATATGCCGGTGGGTGTGCGTGCAGGCATTGCTTCAATGTCACAACTGGACAAAAGCCTCGATGAAGCATCACTAACACTCGGTGCCAGCACCTGGCGCACGTTCACTCGCGTTGTTCTGCCGTTAATGAAGCCTGCCATATTGGCTGCAATGGTGTTTAGTTTTGTCAGAGCAATGACGGCAATCAGCGCAGTGATCTTTCTGGTCAGTGCCGAATACAACATGGCGACAAGCTATATCATCGGGCGGGTGGAAAACAATGACTATGGTATTGCCATCGCTTATTCCACGGTATTGATAGCAGTGATGCTTGCTATTGTCAGCATTATGCAGCTCTTCACTCGACAAACTGGTGCACCACGCAATGAGCAGCAAGCGTGAGGTACATTAAACCAATGCTTCCAATGAGACTAACTTCGTGAATCAGAAATCTGCCTTGCATTCATCACAGGTTGCGATCGGATCAAGGGCCGCGCCAGTCGAGTTTCAATCTGTTAGTAAGGTGTACGGGCAGAGTGTATTGGCAGTCGACGATGTATCACTTCGTGTGGAGGCCGGTGAACTTGTCACACTACTTGGTCCGTCCGGTTGTGGAAAAACTACCACACTGAGAATGATTGCAGGTTTAGAGAAATCTACCAATGGGCGCATTTTCATAGGTGATGAAGAAGTCACGCATCTTCCTGCAACAGATCGGGACGTGACGATGGTGTTCCAGTCTTACGCACTATTTCCCCATATGACGGTCAGAGAAAATGTTGACTATGGATTAAGGGTGTCTAAGTTACCCAGGGCTGAAATTCGTTCGCGAACAGATAATGGTTTGTCACTGGTTGGGCTTGAAGGGTTTGGTGACAGGCTCCCGAGTGAGCTGTCAGGCGGTCAACAGCAGCGTGTAGCAGTTGCGCGTGCGCTGGTGCTGGAGCCGCAGGTATTGCTGTTTGATGAACCGCTTTCCAACCTGGACGCCAAACTCAGACGCCAGGTGCGTGAAGACATTCGAGATATACAACAGCGCCTGGGGCTAACGGTTGTCTATGTCACTCATGATCAGGAAGAAGCGCTGGCAGTTTCCGATCGGATTATCGTTATGAATAATGCCGTGATTGCACAGATAGGGACTCCAAGAGAATTATATGATGCACCCGTGAGTGAATTTGTTGCAGACTTCATCGGTGAGGCCAACATACTGGATGTGCACATCGATAGTGTAGAGGGCCAAACGGCGTCAGTGCGACTGGGGAATATACTACTGCATCATCTGGACCGGCGGAATTTGAATCCAGGTCCTGCCAAGCTTGCTGTCCGACCCAACAGAGTTAATCTTTCGGTAGCTCAGCATGACGCTTTGCTAAAAGGCGTTATCGAAAAAAGCACCTATGTCGGTAGTAATATGGAATATCGCGTCCAAACGTCTCACGGCAATATATTCGTTATTGACCAGAATATAGATTCACCCTATGTGGAAGGCACTATTGCATCCGTGACGTTTGAGCGATCTGGCCCGGTATTACTCCCGGCACAGTGAGCACTCCTGGTGCATTGCTACCGCTGCTGCAAACTCACTTTCTGTTTTTATAAAATTCGATCAGCTTTTTTGCCACGATGGGGAAAAGGCCCAGTAAAACGAACGCGAACAGCAAGGAGGGTGAAAGTATATCTCCCAAAGATTTAATTTGAGCCAGCTGATTACCGGAGTAAGTAAATATTGCGGTGACGGGTAACATGCCAATCTGGCTGACAATGTAGAACACCGACGTTTTGATTGACGTTAATCCCATCAGCAGGTTGATCAGGAAGAACGGTACAAGCGGGATCAGCCTGGTGGTGAAAAGATAGAAAGCGCCTTCTTTTTCAACACCAGCATTGATGGTTTCCAGCTGTGAGGAGAATTTATTTTGTAGAACATCTTTGAAAAGGTAGCGGGACAATAAAAATGACAATGTCGCACCGACGGTAGCGGCAAAAGATACCAGAATAAAACCGGTAGTGAATCCGAATATTGCGCCGGCTCCAAGAGTGAGTATAGATATCCCAGGCAAACACAGTACGGCGGAGACAACATATAAAAGGAAATATACCGTAATAGTCAGGATACGATTTTCTGTAGCGTACTGTACAAGTAGCTGATGTTTTGACTGCAGGAATTCAAGCGACAGGTACTGTCCTACATCAAATACAAAATAGGCGGTAATTAGTGCGAGGGCTACTAACGCCACCAGCAGTTTCATCTTTCTCATTGCGAGCTTTTCTGTATTGCAGCGTTCATTGTCTGTGAAGGGGCAGATCCGATAAAATTGATCTAATAACCAGTTTTCAAAACTTGAGGCCGCCGGTGGCCCGGACGTCCTGTAACGATGTGTATTTGTCGAACGAAGTCTGTCGTAGCAATGTATGATACCAGCCAATCGCAGAATACTTTACACCAATAGAGACTGTGAGTATTTAATTCAGTACGGAAATTAGATCAGTGGAAGTAAGTGGGTGCTGCGAGTCAGTTATTTCCCCGGCCATATCGTCAGGGCAATACGGATAAAGCGGAGACAGGGATGTCCTTTAAGCTAGTGCATAATCAAATAGTATCTGCAGCACTCTTTCTGATTGTCAGCGCGGAGAGATTCGTTCACCAGGAGCGAATTCTAATGCTATCAATCCGTATAAACTCACCTTGTTCTGATCTTCCATGCTGAACAAACCGGTATTGGCACTTTTATCCTGCTGCCTGATGACATTGGCCATGGGCACGCTGCATTCATGGTCGGTCTTAAGCGCTGATCTTGAGCAAGCTTTGGGTGTCTCGCGGACGCTGTCGTCACTGGTTTATTCTTTTACTCTGGTTATGCTGACCCTGACAGTGCTTTTCGCAGTGCCGTTATTCTCCCGCTTAAATCCATGGCAGCTATTTGCCGGTTCGCTTACCCTGGCTGGAGTCGGATTGATTTGTGCGGGCAGCGGATCGGTGGAACTTTTGTTTGTCGGTTATAGCGGATTGTTTGGCATAGCCAACGGTATTGGTTACGGGTTTGCATTGCAGTTATCTGCCAGAGCTTTTAGTCACAGAAGTGGATTTGCAATGGGTGTCACAACGGCTGCTTATGCACTTGGAGCAACTATCGGTGCGCAGGTGCTGGGTATACTTGTTGATAGTTATGGGTCGTTATCGACGCTGCGGTCACACGGACTGAGCTTTCTGTTTATGGCACCGGTACTTGCACACCTTGTGGCTGCCAGTAAAGCGACTTATATGGTGGAGGCACAAAAACAGAAGCCAGTTGAAATTGACCGAGCGTTGGTTATGCACTACCGGGTAAGTTATGGGTTTGCCGTTTTTGCTGGACTGATGGCTATAGCGCACGCAACACCCTATATTCAGTCGTTTGAAAGCAATGCGGCTAACGATAGTGTTGCGGTATTTGCACTTTGGGGTGTAGTTGTTCTCGGCATCGGTAATGCCATCGGTGGAGTTCTCGCAGGTTTTGCATCTGACAAATTCAGTGCGAAATCGATTGTTACATTGTTACCTGCAATTGCTGTGGTCGCACTCGCGTGTGCTGCTTTTTCCCGCAGCGCGAGCCTGGCACTGGGAGCACTGGTAGTTATTGGATTTACTTACGGCGCACTAATCGCTGTATATCCTGTTGCGATTGGAAGGCACTTTGGTCAACGAGCGTCGGCCCTGGCATATGGTCGTATTTTTATTACCTGGGGCATAGCCGGTTTGCTGGCTCCGGTTATTGCCGGTGCCCTGTTCGATATTACCCAGAGCTATCGGTATTCAATGCTGATTGCTATGATTTCGTCACTGATCTCTGCAATTGTAGCCAGTCGATTGAAATAAAGTTATTCGAAATTATAAGCTGGACGCGGGATTGAACGGTACGACCCTATAGGAATTGAGTCGGTAATAGCTACCGTCCAATTTGCTGTTACCAATAGTCTTCACGCCTTAGCCTTTATTGGATTCAATAGCCGATGGATCGACAACGCTTTTTATTGCTGTGCTTTGCTGTTTGCCTGGCAGCGGGTTTCTGGGGTTTGTACTGGATTCCGCAAAGAATGCTGGAGCGTGCTGGCTTGACCGGGGGTTGGGCTACCATATCTCAATATGCTGTTTCTTTTCTTTTGTTATTGCCTTTCGCTGTTAGACGTGGCCTTCAGGGAAAGACAACCGGGCTGGAACTGCCATTAGCCGGGGCGCTTATGGGTGGTGGTATTGTCTGTTATGCAAATAGCTTCTTGCTGACAGATGTTATTCGCACCATGCTGCTTTTCTATATGACACCACTGTGGGCTACGTTGATCGAAATAGTGTTCCTGCGGCAACGCCCCGGCTGGTGGAGACTTGTTACCCTGCCTTTGTCACTTGCTGGGGTTTCTATTGTTATTGGCAAAGACACCGGATTTCCGTTGCCTTCAAACGCAGGTGACTGGCTGGCGCTCTTTGGTGGATTTATTTATGCCGTGGGAGCCGCCAGAGTACAAACGTCTAACGTAAAGGGGGTGTTTCCGATCCTCTTTGCCTTTTTTGTTTATGGTGGAATTGTTGCCATCGTGCAGGCGATTCTGTTGGCAGGTAATCTTGGAAAAATGCCTGATAGCTCCGACTGGCTTGCAATGGTTCCGTGGCTAGTATTGCTTAGCGTTTTGTTCTTTATACCGACCAATGCGATTATCAGCTGGGCACCATCTCAAATAAGTACTGGTTTGTTCAGTATCCTAATATTGACAGAAATCATATTCGGTACAGTGAGCGCCGCCATTTGGGCGAACGAGCCGTTTGGTATAAGAGAGATGCTTGGGAGTATTTTTATTTTGGCTGCAGGAATCTTGGAGATTGTGCTCATGCCACAGTCACGGTTGGGTGCACAGCCAAAATCGCATGCGCTGAATTGAATTTTTGCGGCTGGCTAGCCGTTCTGAGGAATCCCAATCGCAATCGGACTGGATACGCCGTACTCCGGTTATGAAGACCGTCGATGGAAAGTTTAACCTTGTCGAAGTACGTGGGTTTAAAATGGTTTTGACCCGGCTATTGCGCATGTATAATTGGCATTCCAAAAAATATCGAAACGAATCATGACTGCATACAACGCTTTTTACGGACAATCAGGCGGCGTCACGCCGGTTATTAACGCGTCCGCCGCCGGTGTCATTCAGACAGCCCGGCAGCACTCAGACAAAATTAAAAATGTCTATGTTGGTGAAGATGGCATTGTCGGTGCGTTGACCGAAAATTTGATTGACAGCAGCCTTGAATCTGAAGCAGATATTGATGCGCTGAAGCACACGCCATCTGGTGCTTTTGGCTCGTGCCGTTACAAACTCAAGTCACTTGAGGAGCATAAGCTAGAGTACGAGCGATTGATTGAAGTATTCAAAGCGCATGATATTCGCTACTTCTTCTACAACGGTGGTGGAGACTCGCAGGATACGGCACACAAAATATCGCAACTTTCAGAAACCATGGGTTACCCGGTGACTTGTGTCGGTATACCGAAGACTATTGATAATGATCTGCCGTTTACTGATTGCTCGCCCGGCTTTGCCTCCGTTGCCAAGTATGTGGCGGTATCAATACTGGAAGCATCCTTCGATGTGTCTTCTATGTCTGCCACCTCCACCAAAGTATTTGTGATGGAAGTTATGGGCCGACATGCTGGGTGGATAGCCGCCGCTGCGGGCCTGGCCAGTGATGAGCGCGGGCTTGGGCCGGATATCATTCTGTTCCCGGAAATTGATTTTGATGAAAAAGCTTTTCTTGCCGAGGTTGACGCCACGGTTAAGCGCAAGGGTTTTTGTTGTGTTGTAGTGTCTGAAGGTGTGAAGCGACCTGATGGTGTTTTTCTGGCAGATTCGGGTGTTAAAGACGCATTCGGTCATGCACAGCTTGGTGGTGTTGCACCGGTTGTGACCAGCATGATCAAAGGCTCACTCAACTATAAGTGCCACTGGGCGGTTTGCGACTATCTGCAACGTGCGGCCAGGCACCTTAGTCCTGCAACGGATGTAGAGCAGGCTTATGCGCTGGGCAAGGCAGCGGTTGAACTTGCGGTCAACGGCGAGAACGCAGTAATGCCGACTATTGTCCGAACCAGTGATAGTCCTTATCGTTGGGAGATTGGTAAAGCCGATCTTGCCGATGTAGCAAACGTTGAAGAAATGATGCCCGCTGATTACATCAGTGATAACGGATTTTTTATCACCGATGCATGCCGAACCTACCTGCAGCCATTAATTGAAGGTGAAGCTTATCCGCCTTATAAGAATGGCCTGCCATGTTATGTAACGCTAAAGAAGCAAAAGGTTGCGAAGCTTACCGGAACAGAATTTGAGATCAGATCTTAATGGCTTTTTGTACGGTATAAAATAAGCCGATAAAGTATGGGAGCTAAGTTGAATAGCGAAAATCTTCTGACACCTGATGATGTCACTTCAATAGTTGAGCATATGAATGAAGATCATTCAGATGCAATTATGTTGTACGTTCAGGCTTTTACTGATGTCAATATTAAAGACGTAAGCGCTGCAACTCTTACTGGTGTTGATCATTCAGGAATTGATATTCAACTCGCACTGGGTAACAAAGTTAGTACGCAAAGGATAAATTATTCAGACACAGGCTCATCTATTGAGTTGGATAATCGGAACAAGGCGCGGGCCATTCTGGTAGATATGGTGAAGATTGCCAGGCAGCGTTTAGCGTAGTGAGTGCACCGCAAAGATTGACGACGCCAATCGGGTGCAGCTATTTATATGGGTTTTTCTGGCCAGTTACTGTAACTGTCGGTCAAGTGGTTCAACTTCTGGTGGAAGCAATTTCCACCCGTTACCGCTAAGTGCATCTTCGCGTCCGGCATCGAATAAGGCTTGCATCACGACGGGATCAAAATCCAGTGACCCGACACTGTCATTTAATTTGTCCGGCACATAGGCAAGAAAGAAATCTGCGTCCGCCTGTACTGAAGTCACATAAGCCCGGTGCACCGCCTGCACTACATTCGTGCGCAGAATTGTTTTGAGAGATTTTTGTGCAATGCTGGGTATGGTAGGTTCGATTGCTTCCGTGGCACTGCTTTCCAGCAAGCTATCGTTAATGACGACGTAAAGACGTTTCCGTTTTGTCTCTGAGCGGAACAGAAAATCATTGACCAGTACTGCAGCCTTAAGACCACCGTCCACATGTGCCTGACGCAACTGAACACCGCGCGTTGGCTTAATGTAAACAGGCTCGAAGAAGATAGGTACGGCAGCCGAGGCACGCAGAACTTTCTGGAAGTGCTGCAATGGATCAGTACGTCCGCCGGATGCGATATTGCCCATGTCCCAGACGACCAGCTCTGAGGAATCAAGATTCGTTGTAGCCACGTATAAGCGGCGGCCCTTGGCGTGCTCTGCTGCGACCTTGGTGAGGAGCTCGCCAGTGACGACGCGCTCTATCTGCTCTTTGAACGGTGTGTAGTCGAACAAGCTGTCAGAAAATACACCTCTGACTCCCTTGTTAAAGAAAATATCCGCGTTTGATACTGTGGTATAGAGTTCCTCAAGCATCGAATCGTATTCTTCACCAAGGAATGCAAAAACCGAGATCAATGCACCGGTCGAAACTCCGGTTACGATGTCGAACTCGGGGCGCAGACCAGTTTCGGTCCAGCCAGACATCACCCCGACACCGTAGGCACCATAGGCACCGCCTCCGGAGAGTGCGAGTATCGATAAGACATCATCGGGGTCGTCGTAGCCTTCTTCGCCTACCGGTGTTGCGGTTTTTGCGGCTATAGCTTCATCAGGAAGGAAATCGCGAATTTGTTCGCTTGTTTCCGGGCGCGTTATCGAACAGGAGGAAAGAAACACCACTGTCAGTAATAAAACAATCGTGCGACGCATATCTTGGAACTCTTCAATCAAGGTTAAATATTAAACTACCACTCCGAATATTGCAGTGTATCAGATAAGCAACACTGCGATTTTCTGCGATTGGCGTTCATTTTCGAGTAAAGGTGCCCATATCTTCTGTAAGCCAACAAAGCGTGCCAGCGATTGCCTGCTGGCATTTGTTTGATAGACAAGCATAGTTAAAGTTCGAAATGCCGGACTGAACTACACACCAGTCAGGTAACTCAACTACGGAAGCAAAATTGTGATGTGAATTCCAGAACAAAATCAGTTAAAAAAAGTGACTTTTTAATACCAGATGAATGTGTGATCTGCGTCGCGTCGCGTGCATTAAAGACGACGCATAATTGAAGGGTATACCACTATTTTTATATCGGCTGCGCACAGTAACGAACAGCTGTTAACCGGGATCTATATGAGCATTTTAGTAAAAAGTACCGCGCTTGCCTTCTCCTTTTTAACGTTATCGAGTATAGCGAGCGCTGGTGATCCTGGACCGGAAGGTGTTCCAGTTGATATCAGTAATATTGTGCTTTATCCGGATAAAGAGGGTGCGACTGCCACCGCTGCTAAAGCCGCCACAGACACAGCCACCACGGTTGCGGCAGCAAGTGGTGTGGTCGACGGTGCAGGAAATGCAATAGGCGCGGGTACTCTTGGAACTACTGCTTCAGCTGCGGCTGGTGCAAGCGCTGGTGACGCGGTTACAAAAGCAGGCTCTGAAGCTGCTGAAATGATAGGTGTGATGTTTGAAAAAGGAAAAGACGTAGCTGGTAACGTTATGGAAGCTTTGACACCGGCAGGCACCGTGCCTGCGCTTACCAATGACCGATTCGAACTGTACCTGAGTGACAAGGTCGCATTCGGAATGTACGAGCGCAACGCTTCCGAACGTTTTGAAAGTATTGATGAAGGACGTCTCCACCTTGGGTTACTGTACGGTGAAGCACGAGATACTGTTTTTCAGGGTGGCCTGGCAGTGGATACTTCGCTTACCGATTTGTTACGACTGTCTGTTGGTGGTCGAGGCTATGTGGGGCTACTGGGCGAAGAGAATGAGGACACCATTGCTGCAGCGTTGGGTGCAGAGGCAGCATACATACTGCCGTTCGAGAAGCTGCCTTTAGAATTTGGAGCAAGTATTTACTACGCACCGGATATTCTTACATTCGGTACGAGTGATCGCGTAATAGACACCCGCTTTGGAGTCGCGTTACCAGTTCGGCCCCAGTTAAGCGTATTCACCGGCGCTCGCTTTTTGCAGTTCGATACTCGCCCTGGTGATGAGGAAGTTGATAATCGAATACATCTTGGTGTTCGTTGGGACTTCAAAGAAGATTCGGGATCGTAGTTTCCGGTAAGGGGCTTTGAAGCTTATCTGTACCGTGTAACAACCAGTAAATCTACCGGCGGTCGTGTTAGCGACCGCCGGTTTCAGTTTTACATTCAGTAGTCGCGTAGAAATAGTCAGTTCGTGCTCTGAATAGCCTTGCGCAGGAATCCAGCTGAATCGGTCAGGCTTTGATTTGCATCGGTATATGATGCACCCGTCAGTTGCATTAATATCGCCGCTTTGACGTTGTTGTGGCTTTGCTGCAATACAGCCGCGGCATCTTCTTTGCTGCACTCAGTTGCCTGCATCACTATGTTTGTCGCCCTGGCAATCAGTTTTTTATTAGTCGTCTGCACATCTACCATAAGATTTTGATAGCTCTTGCCTATTCTTACCATGCTGGCTGTAGTGAGCATATTGAGCACCAGCTTTTGTGCAGTGCCCGACTTCATTCGAGTAGAGCCTGTTAGTACTTCCGGGCCTACTACCGGTGATATTGCAATGTATGCGCACTGTGCAATGGCGGAGTCCGGGTTGCAGGAAACTGCAACGGTACGGGTTCCAAGTGATGATGCATATTGCAGAGCACCGATGACGTAGGGTGTGCGGCCGCTGGCGGCAATTCCTACTACAACATCTTTGTTATTAAGCTCATGATTAATCAGATCCTGCCGGCCCTGTTGTAGTGAGTCTTCAGCGCTTTCCTGCGATCTAAAAATTGCTTCATGTCCACCGGCGATCAGTCCAACGACCATTGACTCATCGACTCCGAAGGTAGGAGGGCACTCTGAGGCATCCAGAATGCCCAGTCGACCGCTGGTGCCCGCTCCCACGTAGAAGAGTCGACCACCAGATATAAAGGCTTCACTGATAGCATCTACTGCTTTAGCAATTACGGGCAGCTCTTTTTCGACAGCGAGTGGAACTTGTTTGTCCTGTGCATTTATTCTGGTTACTAACTCTAGTGAGTTGAGTGTATCGAGATCCATAGTGTCTGGATTTCTGCCTTCTGAAACCAGTTGAGATAATGTGTCCGCTAAATCGTTAGTACTCATGAAAAGTCCTTTACTGCAGGGTAAAACGCTCCAAGAGACGCCTGGCATCTAGCACCCGTTACAGCAGGAAGGTTACCTGGTTGGTTGTGTACTCTTTGCCGCGCGAGCCATGCAAAGGCCATGGCTTCTATATAGTCTCCGGGGATGCCGCGATCTGCAGTTGGCAATACACGCCAGTCTGGCAGATGAAGCTCGATTAACTCTGTTAACAGAGGGTTGTTAGCACCGCCACCGCAAACCAGTAATTCACAGTCCTGACCTTGTTTGTAATTTTGCACCTGCTGCGCAATTGAAATTGCAGTGAACTCACAGAGCGTTCGCTGTATATCCTGAGCTGGCAGTGTTTGTACTGACGGTAAATTTGTTAGTTGTTGTTCAAGCCACTTAAGGTTGTAGTGCTCTCTGCCTGTGCTCTTTGGGGGAGGCATAGCCAGGTACGGGTCGGACTTTAATTGATCAAGCAGTGTTAGATCTGTCTTACCCTGCTTTGCCCACCGGGCGTCCTGGTCATATTTGTATCCGGTATTTTTTTCGCACCAGGCATCCATCAGCATGTTTCCCGGCCCGGTATCAAAGCCTGTGACCGGAGCGTCTTTTTGATAGTTGGGGGGAATAACAGATATATTTGCGATCCCTCCAATATTAAGTACTACTGTTGTAGAGTCGTGTTGTTGAAACAGATACTGGTGGAATGCAGGAACTAAAGGCGCGCCCTGACCACCCAGTGCAATGTCCATGCGACGAAAATCGGCAATGGCGTCTATGCCGGTCAAGGCTGCGATTAGATTGGCATCTCCCAACTGCATTGTGAAAGGTGAATCCCCACACGGTTGGTGGAACACTGTCTGTCCATGGTTGCCTATCGCTGTTATTTGTTCCGGTAGTAGTTGCGCGTGCGCAAGTAATTCTTTTACTGCTGCAGCAAACAGCTTTCCGAGTTTGTGATCAATAAGACCTACTTCCGGCAGGGTTGTGTTCTGGCCGGTACAGATTGCAAGCAGCTGCTGCCGCAGGTCGTCAGGAATGGGGTGTTGGAAGCTTTCAATCAGGTGCGTGCTTTTTTCATCGATGGACACAACTACCGCATCAACTGCATCCAGACTGGTGCCTGACATCAGACCAATATAAAGTTCGCTAGCCACTGGTCACTGCTTGCAGCGCCTGAAACAGCGTTCGTTGCAATGCGATTTTGTACTTTGTTGCTGCATGCGTTATACGTTTCCTTCTATGACCCGCAATTTCGCCTGAATGAATTCTTTATGATCAACATAAATCAGATCACACAGCTGTCGAATAGTGTATTCCTCGTATTTGTCTAAATCGCCATCTGCGTATGCGATTCGCCACATATGCTCAATTAGAGATATTTTCTGTGCTCTGCTAAAGCCCGTATTGATTTGACGAATTTGTTCATGCAGGGAAATCGATTTTTCAACATCCTGTCTGGCAGTGTTTATTATATCTTCCAGTTCTTCTGGTGGAATCGAAGGGCATGCATCGGTTATTGCCTGCTCTATGGCTTTTAATTCTACCGGGTCTATCTGTGTGTCTGCCCGTGCTATTTCCAACAATAGCATTGCGGTAACTCGCTCAAGCCAGTATTGATCTGGCTGAGTGTCTTCGACCGTACTGATACTTAAGTTTTTTATCCATTGTTGAAACATATTAGTTTTCCTGAGTCATCCGATTTTGAGTAATCGGAAGAGTATTGGTTCCGGAACAGAGGCAGGAATAGCACGTGTAAAGGCCGTGCATTATAACAAAGTAGCCGGACAGCCAACCACGGCTAAACCCTTGCTGGTACCAGCTGATTATCATACCCGATGATCACGCCCGCGTTACCCGATAGCGGAGTGATGCCCCGAGTGTTAGAACGTGATGTTCTTAAAAGATTTAGTTTGCTCGACCAACGCCACCCCTGTTGGCAGGCGTTCCATGGATGATGCCGTAGGCCAAAAGGCCGGATAAAGAACCACGGCCTGCCATTCGATAGCGGCCGGAGTTGTATATCACTATAAGGTCAATGCCACCTTCTTCTTCACACTTTGCAGACAAGCCGGTACCGGCACCGCCCCGACAATTGGAATGCCGTCGGCTTTCATTTTATTAAATTTTGCGAGTAGCTCCTTGCGCTCGAACTTTGGCATACGCAGTGGCTCCTGAATCCGGTAACTAAATTTGGCTATAGATTTCAGGTTAGTTTTAAAAACTCTGTCAATGGCAGTGCGGTGACAGAATTTGCTAAAGCAGTTAAGTAATAGATGTCAGTGCATCTACCGCAGCTTGCGCAAATTCCGGGTCGTTTATATGGTTTGGAACACGGATAATCTGGCGATTTTTTGAAGATGAAAAATCGCTTTCGAGTGCGCTGTATAATGCATCGCGCGCTTCGGGGTTCCAGAAGGGCATATCCGGTGCATCGAGTGCTGACACTCCGCCTTCAGGCAGCAGAAAGCGCACAGGACCTTCCATTTTGTTTAGCCTGCCAGCGATCCATGCGCCCATTTTGGTATTTTCCTCAGGGGTTGTTCGCATCAGGGTCACCTGTGGGTTGTGTTCATAAAAATCGCGATCACTATAGTGCGCCGGCACAGTTTCCGGCGCGCCGAAGTTCACCATGTCCAGCGCGCCGACTGATCCGACGTAAGGAGTCTTCTTGCGAATTATTGCGCCGAAGCGATCTTCCGTTGCGGCAAATACACCACCCATCATGAGGTCGCAGACCTCGGTAGTAGTAAGGTCCATAACTGCATCCAGAAAATCACTGTCGATCAGCTTTTCCATTGATCTTCCGCCGACACCGGTGGCGTGAAAGACGAATGGTTCATAGTTGTCTTTTGTTATATCCAGAACTGCCTGAACAGCAGTGGTTGTAACCCCAAACATGGTTAAACCCAGACCGGGTTTTTCAACACTCTGGGCTGATGTCTGGGCTGGTGTTTCCGGAACGTTGAGCAACATTCCAGACAACGCTCCGGCGGCATTGCCAAGAACCTTTCGTGAAATGCCATTGAGTCCCTGAACGTCTGTGACGGAATACATCATGACCATGTCTGACGGGCCGACATAGGGCTCAACGTTGCCAGAAGCAACTGTTGAGACCATCACTTTTGGAACACCGATAGATAATGCGCGCATTGCCGGTGTTGATAGTGCTGTTCCACCGGAACCGCCGGCAGATATCATCCCGGCGATGTCGGGTGCGTGTTGAGTAGTCCAAATTTCGAACGCCTTTGCCATTGCCGCCACAGAGGTGCCTCTGTCACCGGTAAAAACTGCACCAGCACCATCCGGATGACTTGCGGCAATGTCAGCAGGTTTGTAGTCTGCAGAGGAGTCACTTTTTGAGGTCGAGAGGTCAACGGTTTTAACCGTGACACCCGAGGCCGACAAAACATCTACAATGTAGTTAAGCTCTTCTGATTTCGTGTCGAAAGTGCCCACGACTAATGCAGCTTTTTGACTCATGGTTTAATTCTCCGGCTGTGTTCTGTTCTGCTTACAAGTTTTGTAATTATAAAGAAACACTGGTGCGAGATGCCTGATTTATATTCTTAATAACGTCAATTACCCCCGATGGAAAAAATCCTCAATTCAAATCTATGTGCTATGACCGGTAGCGGATTCAACAAAGAGATTGAAAAAATGCAAGGCAGCCAGACTGGCTTTGGCGGTGGATGCCATTGGTGCACTGAGGCTGTTTTTGCGTCATTGCGTGGTGTGTTTTCGGTGCAGCAGGGTTTCTTGCGTTCACATGCACCGCATGATTTTTATTCAGAAGCGGTGTTGGTCAATTTTGACAGTTCTATTGTGTCGCTCGATATACTGATTGAGATTCATCTTCGTACCCATGCAAGCTCATCAGCACACTCCATGCGCGAAAAGTACCGGAGTGCTGTTTATGTGCATGACGATCACCAGGCGCAATATTGCAGGTTTGCACTTGAGAGTCTGCAGCGGGCTTTTGAGAAACCTTTGATTACCCAGGTTCTGCAGATTCAGGGCTTTACACTATCTGAGGATCGTTATAGAAACTATTATGCGACAAACCCGAACCGGCCCTTTTGTGCCACCCGTATTGAGCCGAAACTTGCCATGCTGCGGCGCGATTTCAGTCAGTACCTGACGTCTTCGTCCTAACCGGAGATTTCTGTGGTTGCAGACTGCCGATTTGCAAAATGAAAGCAATTATCAGTGACAGGCAATCGTTTTATCTGGCGTTGTAGTGTACGGTTTAAGCGTTTTATGACGGAAACCAGCTACACTGCTGACGTACTGCTGACGTCAAATCGGCGGGTGTGTTTAATTTCCCGGCACGAGGATTGAATATCCTCCTACTTGTTTCTTTAATCTAACAGTGAGGGCACTATGGAAGGCACTATCCAGTATTGTAAAGTATGCGACAAGCCTGCTGAGATTCTGATTGCACAGATTGAAACCAGTGTTTTAGAGATGATCAAAAAAAACAACCCGGAGTGGGTTGCGGAAGATGGTTCGTGCGAGAAGTGCATCGCTCACTATAAGAGCCTTGATCAGATTATCGTACAGGAAGACTAAGTCCACGCCCGATCCCGATCCGGGCTCCTAAACTAATGCCTGTGGTGCATCCCGACCGGTGCTAGCCTGTCCCGACGGAAGCATGACTAAGTCAGCGCTCGTTGCGCGTTTAACGACTGGTGTCCTTAACGGCGATTTGGGAAAGGCTCTCGTCCGCGTCAATCAGCCTTTCTGGCTGCAAGCCTGAAACACCCGCTGGCACACAGCGTCTGCAGCTATCTGGTTTAGCAATCGAGCAGTTCACCTGGAGATGCGGTAGAAGAACTATTGCCCGACATAGATGCGAGGTTCGATTAGTAAGCCTATCCGTTTTGCAATAAATGGGCTGCTGTGGCCTGCCCAGGAGTCTAGTTGACGCCGTTCCAGACTCTGCATATGATAGTGGTCGAGATTCGGCCGTTCCCAGCGCTTTATAGTTTGTGTATAGAGTCCATGATAATGCCGGACATCGGCATTGAGCCCGTGTGTTACCGTGTCAGTTAGCGACAAATCCCACCATAGTTTTAAGACTGCTTCT
>CAYPDN010000003.1:0-13753 GCA_964409445.1 uncultured Granulosicoccaceae bacterium | reverse complement strand
TACTAAAGGAACTTATAGAACTAAGCAGAGTCGAGTGATTTAGGCAGGATTTTCACAGGTACCAGGCTGTGATCATAATAGCCGACCCCAATTGTTAACCAACACCTTATCTATTAAATCTACGGAGTAAAAACAATGTCTGACAAATTACATACAACATCGCTATGCAGCGTTTTGCTGGTTCTGGCAGCGGGTTGTTCCCCGGACCAATCGGATACACAGGAAGTCGCAACTGCTAAAACTTCGGAAACAGCAGAGACTGAGATGGTTGCTAAAAAAGAAGCTGGAGCGAAAGAGAAGTGCTACGGCGTTTCACTGGCGGGTCAAAATGATTGTGCAGCAGGTCCAGGTACCACCTGCGCAGGTACTTCAACAGTTGACTATCAGGGCAATGCGTGGACACTGGTTCCAGCTGGTGATTGCGCCAAATTTGGCGTTGAAGAAACAATGGCCGGGTTTGAACTGCCGGGTGATCGAGCTGGTTCATTGGAAGCTTTGGATAGAGATCTTCCTTCCTGATTACGTGAATAGCGTAAATACAAAGGGCAGGGGGCCAGATACTGACCTCCTGCCTTTTTTTTTCAGATCTCGGGGGCAAACGCAAAATGTCTGAAGTATGGATACGGGCTAAATCGCTGTTTTTTTAGTCACTCCTGGTTGCTCAATGGTGCGCATCGTAACAGTCGCCAAATGTTATAGATTCGGGATACCTGATAGTGAACCAACATCTGACAGCTGAGTCTATGAATACAACGCGATACTGCTTTTACTTTCAATTCTCACACGTATACTTTCACTTACATAATCAATATCGGAGTCAATCCAAATGTTCAAAAAGCTAATCCTTGCATCAGCAATGATGATGGCGAGCAACATGGCCCTGGCGGGGGATCAATATGTGGACGAAAGCGGCTTTGCTGCCAGCGGCTACGATGTAGTTGCGTTTTTCGGTCTGTCTCAATCACCTGTAGGTTCACAGCAGCCGGAAGCAGTGCCAGGTAAGAAGGCAATAACTGCCGAATACAACGGCGCAAAGTGGGCGTTTTCATCAGAAGAAAATCGTGATAAGTTTCTTGCAAGCCCGGCCACTTATGCACCTCAATATGATGGGCACTGTGCCTATGGTATTGCGCAGGGTGGCAAGGTGCCAGCCAACCCTAACTTATGGCGCATCGTTGATGACAAGCTCTATCTGAACATCAATCCTCCAGTGGTCGGCTTTTGGGAAGAAGACATTACCGGCTTTATTAAAACTGGTGGTGAAAACTGGGCAACTGCTGAATCCGCACCAGCATCTGACAGAAGCTGGAAAGCCATCAATGCAAATGACGGTACTTATAGCACTGAAGCACCGCTCTAGGTTGCTGCGCTATTTAGCGGTTGCGGTTGGCAGTAAAGCCTGCCGCTTTAGCTGTATAGTCTTTCGTCAAACTCGCAATGAGTGACAATGGTTTAAACAAAGAAGGCATCAGCCAATTGGCTGATGCTGGTCTTGATGGGTTAGGCGAGGTTCAATTGTCTAACTTACCACTGCGTGGCGGGGTCTGTTTAAAACCGCAACACTATCAGGATATTCTCGGCAGTCTGCCCGATGTGGGCTGGTTTGAAATACATGCTGAAAATTATCTGGGTGCCGGTGGCGCACCACTTCATAATCTGGAAAAAATTTGTCAACATTATCCACTGTCTATACATGGAGTGGGTATGTCGATAGGATCGGCAGACGGCATAGATAAAGACCATCTAAAGCGTGTGGCGGCATTAGTAAATAGATTTCAACCTGCTTCCTTTAGCGAGCACCTGGCCTGGTCAACGCATGACAATGTGTTCTACAGTGACTTGTTGCCAGTACCCTATAACCGCCTTGTTGAAGATATTGTCTGTGAACACATCGATCTTGTGCAAAGCACGATGAAGAGACAGATGTTACTTGAAAATCCGTCGAACTATCTGACTCTTGAAAGCAGTACCATGGAAGAAACAGAGTTTCTCCAGAATATTATTCGTCGCACCGGTTGTGGATTGCTGCTTGACGTAAATAACGTATATGTATCTGCTCAAAATTGTGGCTACTCAGCGCGCGACTATATTAGTGCAGTCGGGATTGAACATGTGGGTGAAATACATCTGGCCGGCCATTCGCAAGACGACAGTGTTGCAGAAGAAATTCTACTGATCGATGCCCATGATCGTGAGGTAGCACAGCAAGTGTGGTCGCTGTTTGAATACACACTTGCGCTTGGCGGAGCACAACCGTCTTTGATTGAATGGGATAACTCAGTACCAGAATTTGAGATACTGATGGGTGAAATGCAGAAAGCAGATAGTACGGCCAGCGGCACGGCAATTGAAACAGGTAAAAAGGTTCGTGCAACTACCCGGTGAATTTCAAAGCGACGTCAGTGTAGCGCTTACCGACAGTAAAGCTTCCTGTCCCGCGCAGGTCAGGCAGCAGGGGGCAGATTCACAATCACGTCGTTTTAATATTTACCGCAACAATCGTGCGGTAAGCCTGATTGAAAGTTTGAAAGCCACATTCCCTGCTGTAAACAAATTGGTGGGTGATGAATATTTCTCTGCAGTGGCGCGGAATTTTATCGATGTGCATCCGCCGCAAAGTGCAGTGATGGCCGAATACGGTGGTGAATTTGGTGAGTTTATCAGGCAGTCACCAAATGCTAAAAACATACCTTACGTTGCTGATCTGGCGGCGTTGGAGTGGGCACGCCTGCAGTCTTACCATTCTGCAGATGCTGAGGCCCTGCCGTTAGATATATTACTGTCGAAAGCCGAACCTTCACAGTATGACTCGCTTGTATTCACGGTGCTTCCATCGCTTTATCAGTTGTCTTCGCGCTGGCCAGTTGGTAGTTTGTGGTCCGAAATTACCAGCCCTGCAGCCCAGACTGCCGATAAGCCTGCGTTTGACATGAATGTTTCGGAGCATATTGTGGTGCTGCGCCGAGAGTACGAAGTTTTTGTACAGGTTTTACCGGAGAGCGGTGCTATGTTGCTCGAACGTTTAAAACGCGGCGATTCTCTGCAGGAAGCTGTATCCTCTGTTACTCAACACGATCCGGAGTTTGATCCGGGGTTGCACTTGCAGGGTCTGATCGACCTCGGTGCTTTTTGCGGTAGTTACTTAAAAGGTTAAGACTTTGTTTAATTTTATTGGCAGACTTCACGGCGGTTTTTTTGGCTTTTTTCAGCGCAATTTGCAGGAATGGCTACCGGGCTTTTTGGCAAGACTTGTCTTTGCTGGTGTTCTGTTTATGTACTTCTTTAATTCCGCTAAAACTAAGGTCGGTGAAGGCCTTGAGGGATTTCTCACGCTTGAAGATGGTGCTTTTGCTCAGATACTGCCAGCTTTGATGGAAAAACACAGCTACGACGTATCTGCAATTCCGTTTATTCCTTACCACTTGATTGTATACGCAGGAACATACGCTGAATTCATTCTCCCTGTGTTAATTGTATTAGGTCTGTTTACCAGAATAGCCGCAGTTGGGATGATCGCGTTTGTGATTGTGCAAAGCATAGTCGATATTACCGGGCATCACGCAGATGCAGAGACTATCGGCGCATGGTTTGATGGTATCACCAATTCTGCGATTCTTGATCAGAGAGCGCTGTGGGTTTTTCTTCTCGTGTATCTGTTTATATATGGTGCAGGTAAGCTCTCTTTAGATTATCTGTTTGCCGGTAGACGCTAAGTTAAGTGCGTTTGCTTTGGGGTGGTTGCGGCTGGTCGCAATCACTCGTTGATTAAGCGTTACTTCAAGGCTCCTGGTTACCTGGATTTAGCCGGATGAATTGGCGAGCGCCTGACCAAATGCCTCGAGTATCACTCGGTTGACAGGCTTGCGTTGGCACTCATACTCGGCGTGCCACTGTACACCCAGAGCGAAGCCATTAGCCTCCGCAATATGAATGGCTTCCACCGTACCATCTTCTGCAGTGCCTTCTACAGTTACCCGCTCCCCGGGGTTCAGTATCGCCTGGCCATGCAGAGAGTTAACTCGAATTCGGGATTGGCCGTACAGTGATTCAAAAATGCCGTTTTTTTTAAGCGATACATCATGAACCTCGTCGAATAAAACATCGAGGTCTGGATGTATGTCTCCATTGGCCAGACGTGGCATACGATGGTTCATTCGCCCTGGCACATCACGAATTTCCGGATGCAGCGTGCCACCGAAGGCAACATTCATTTCCTGAAAGCCACGACAGATACCAAGCAACGGAATACCGCGTTCAACGCATGCTCGAATTAACGGTAGCGCAACATCGTCTCGGTCGCGGTCGTAAGGTTCGTAACTGCTGTCGGGTGCTACACCGAAATTTTCAGGATGAACGTTTGCACGTGCACCGGTCAGAAGTATTCCATCAACAACTTCCAGCAGGGAATCGATATCTGTTATTTTCGGATCTGCTGCAAATAAAAATGGAACAGCGCCAGTAATTTCACTTACCGCCTGAAAATTATTGCGGCCAGACATCTGAATATCAAACCGGTCCTCGAGTTTATAGTGATTGCCGATTATTCCGACAATTGGCTTTGGCATGGTTCGCAGAGGTGTATAGAGATGAGCTACTATCAACTATTATGGTAATAAGCTCAAGGTATCAATCGTCGAAAAATTGATCGAGGACAATCCGGATGCCGGAGTATCCGGCAAAAAGCGCTTGCTAATATTTGTACTCTCTTTTAAATGTCTTTATTAAACACCGGTAGAATCAAAGCAGTTCCGGTGACAGGATCGCGCTGCGCGTCCGGGAGGTTATCAATGAGCTTCGGCTTCATTCAATGTGTCATCGCGTAGATCAGATAGTTTATCCCAAATCGATAAGCGATTGAGGTCATCGACAATGGATAGACGGGGTCATCGGCGTGTTCCCAGGCATCACCAATATCCATATTAAAATTGATAGCAACCATAAGTCGATTGTGTTCGTCATAAATGCCGCGCCATCGTGGTGGTGAGTGCGGCATCTGAACAAGTATCTCTGATCCGTTGCTGTAGAGGTGTCTGCGTCCTGGTATCTGTGTATGCTGACCCAACTCGTACAACACGTGCAGCAATTCATCGCTGTCCGGGATATCTACAACTTTAAATTCCGGCAGCACTTGCTCCATTATCTGGTTAAATACGTTCCACTGTTGTGGTCCGTGAAAATCATCGACCATCATGAAGCCGCCTCGCAGCAGGTATTCACGCAGATGTTCCTGTTCTTCTATGTCAAGATTCCACCTGCCTGGTTGTTGAACCAGTAGCCAGGGAAAATCGTACAACGCTTTGTCAGTTAGTCGGATGTGGCGGCTGTCTGGTGCGATGTTTATATTGGTATAGCGGCGAACACCATCGGTGAAGTGTTGTTCTGCTTCCGGCCAGTCGATTGCCCACCATGGGCGTCCGGGACCCCAGGTGCTTAGCATGTTGTGATCGAAGATCAGACGAGCAATCTCCAGTTCGGTTGCCGGTAGTCTGGAGGTGTCTGTGTTAAGCAGTGGCTCCGCAGCCACGGTATGCAGGTTTAGCAACACTGCGATAGTCAGAAGACATTTGCGCAACAAAGTTATGCTGGTCGGTGGTGCCGGGTGTTTTTCAGTCTGGGGTGATACAGTCCGGCGGGCAGTGTTGTTGTAACCCCTGGAGTGGATCATGAAGATAGATGCTGGCAAACGTTAGTGCGCGGTTGGTTTCAACGTCAGTTTCACGATGAAGTGGCCGTGTAGATTACAACGGCCATGCAGTTTGGTCTCTATAAGCCAACCAGCTCTGGTGCGCTAATGTTAACCGATGCTTGGGTTACAGGTGTGCGATTGGAGCTGTTTCTTCTTCGGGTGCTTTTTCTTCTGCTGACAGACGCTTTCTTAGCAATTCGAGCGCTTCTTCATCGAGCTTTTTAGCCAGCAACCCTTCTTCGTTATGTTCATCCTGCAGTGCATAATTGCCATGTTGGCATTGTGCGTTTGCCACACCCGACAATAGGGGGAGAGCAACAAAAGAGGCGACAATCACTAGATTTTTCATAGTATTCTTCTCCTGTAGGAGGTTTGAGTCTATCACAGTAATTCGGGTGGTCATTTAGGCAGTAATTCGAGCCATTACTCAGGCAGTAAATCGGGATTGATAGTCGTGTTAGTTATTCCTGCAGTGAGGTCAGGGTTCTGTTGTCCTATACCATTCCTTTGCCGGCATCATTGCCAATCGCCATTCGCTTGCGTCTTAGGTTCCAGGCGAACAGGAGCGATATTGCGATGACCAGAAATGAAATGCCGGTGGTCAGTGTGCCAAGCGCATAGATGCTCGGATCAGTTACCGTTGTGGTGAGTCCGCGTAGTTCCAGTGGCAATGTATTCAAACCACCGATTGCCTGTGAAGAGCGGGCTAACTCGTCATAACTCAGAGTGAAACCAAACAGCGCCACACCAACCAGTGACGGCGCAATGATGGGCAGTACCGCCTCGCGAAATGTAGCCCATGGCTTTGCGCCCATATCTCGCGCTGCTTCTTCGTAGATGGGATCAAAGCGATTAAAAACAGCAAACATAATTAGCAGGCCGAACGGTAAGGTCCAGGTGAGTTGTGCACCCATGCCAGAGGAAAACAACCCCATGGTGGTAGTGAATTCCTGCACTATCCACTCCATTTCATTGGCGGTACCCCAGGCTCTTAGTGCATCATCCATTAGTCGGAACTGAAGTGCGACGCCAAGGCTCACGACTATGGAAGGCACAATCAAACTGGCAACGGTGATATAAAACAGAGCACCGGAACCACGGAATTTTTTTCTGAACGCAAGGCCTGCCATCAGGCTGAACACCACGGTGATCACCATCACTACCAGGCCGAGTGCGATTGATCTGCGGAATGCTCGCCAGATGTCAACGACTCCGACACCCTCCCATAGTGTTCTAAACCAGTGAGTGGAGACACCGTTCATCGGGAAAGTCAGACCGCCTTCTGGTCCCTGAAACGACAAAATGAAAATAGTGATCATTGGGCCGTAGAGAAATGTAAGGAACAGGGCAAAGAAAACACCCAAAAAGAATTTTGTTTTTCGGCCCGCCACTACTTAAAGCTCCTTTCTGATGTCAACGATACGTGACATGCCAATGATAATCATGAGTGTCAAAGCTAACAGTACAACAGCGTTTGCCGCGGCCGAAGGAAATTGAAGATAACTCATTTCTACCTGAATGATTTTGCCAATTGATGCGATCTGTTGTCCTCCCATTACGCCAATGGTTATGAAATCTCCCATCACAATGGTGATAACAAAAATAGAACCGATTGCGATCCCTGGTTTGCACAGAGGAATCACAACATTCCAGAGAGTCTTCCAGCCACCGGCACCTGCGTCGTATGCGGCCTCCAGTACGCTGCGATCGATTCGCAACATGGAATTGAAGATCGGTACCACCATGAACAATGTGTAGAGGTGGATGAATGCCAGTGTTACTGAAAATCCCGAATACAATAACCATTCTATGGGTTCTTTGATTAAGCCCATATCCTGCAGACTTTTATTAACCAGTCCGTTGCGACCTAATAACGGGATCCAGGAGATCATTCTTATAACGTTGGATGTCCAGAATGGGATAGTACACAGCAGAAAGAGTGCAATCTGGATCGACAGTGAGTTAATGCAAAACGCCAGATAATAGGCTATTGCAAAACCTAAGATCAGTGTGAAAAACCAGGTTAGAAAAACGTATTTAAATGTTGACAGGTAAGTCGCGAATACGGTGCACAAGTCCGGTAGTTTAGCCACACAACCACCGAAGATATCGGTGTAGTTGGTGGTGATAAAGTCCGGAATTATCGAATATTCAGTGTAGTCCCAGAAGCTGACAATCAATACCAGCACCAGTGGTACCAGAAAAAAAAGAATGAATACCAGGCTATAAGGCAGTGCGAGCAAATACGGTGTTATTGATCTGCGGATGCTCATCGATGTGGCTCACCAGTTTGCACTGTCGAGTTTTCCCCCAAAAATTCTATAGATAATAAAAAAGAGGTCTCCGAGCTATCGGAGACCTCAACGTATATTACTGCTACTTATGGTTTACTGCCAGATGTCTTTATGCGGCAATAAATTCATTCCACTTTCGAACCATATATTTGTTTTCATCCATCACTGCATTCCAGCACTCGACACCGCCCATACGTGCTTCGTACGAACCGCCATCCCGGATCTCGCCTTTGGATGCGAGCTTCTGGCCAGATGGAGACATGATGTCCTGTTCGGCAGGCTTGCCAAGCATCCAATAGTCCCACTCGTATGCTTCCATATTAGCTTGTGCAGTGGGCAATACGGCCGAGTAGTAGCCCTGACGGTTAAGGTGTGCGCCGGCCCAGCCAGAGAGGAACCAGTTAATGAACTCATAAGCTAGGTCAGCCTTTTCACCTTTGATGGTGGACGGTAGCGCAAAACCCGCGGCCCAGGCTCGATAGCCTTCTTCCAGAGGCTGATAAACACAATCAACACCTTTTGAGCGCACGGCAGTAATTGCCGGTGACCACATAGACTGGATAACCACTTCACCAGAGGCCATCAGGTTGACGCTTTCGTTGAAGTCTGACCAGAACGCTCTGAACTGACCGGCTTTTTTGGCTTCGGTCATGATCTTCATTGTCAGGTCGATCTCTTCTTTGGTCATATTGCCTTTGTCTGGGTATTTATATTCGCCCATTGACTCAACTACCATGGCCGCATCCATTATTCCAATAGAAGGAATGTTGAGAATAGATGCCTTGCCTTTGAATTCAGGGTTGAGTAACTCTGACCAGTTTTTGATCGGTCTGCCAATCAGATCAGGTCTGATGCCAAGCGTATCTGCGTTGTAGACAGTCGGGATCAGGGTGACCCACTCCGTAGGCTCAGTGGAGAACTCTTTGGATTTTTCGCCTTGCAGATAAAATACCTTCTTAGGTGCTGTGCCTTGATCGCCGATCTTCTTGCCACCGATTTCACCTTTGGTGAATGCCGGGGTAATTTGGTCAAACAGTTTGATACGGTTTGCATTCATACCTAACAAATTGCCCGATGGCACCAGTTTTTTCAGACTGAAGTACTCGGTATCAACCAGGTCAAAGCTATTGGGTTGAGTAATAATTCGCTTGGTAATTTCATCTGTTGTTACCGGTATGTACTCAAGTGTAATGCCGAGGTCTTCTTTGACTTTGGCAGCAATCTCGGGTGACTGGTTAACCGCGGTGCCGAGGTAGCGCAATGTCTTTTTTTCCTGTGACATTACATACGGTGCGCGGCCGCCGAACATCGCTGCGGTAGCTACACCGGCTGTTCCCTTAAGCAGGTTACGTCTTTTGATATTTACTGAATCACTCATGTGTCTCTCCTTTTGGTGGTTATGCATGGCTGGTGGCAATGTCGGTACTGGTGCTGACAGCCTGAAAAAAGTAATTTACATTCTCGTGTGCTCGAATTGATGTACGTCATCGGGTGTCCAGTGCAAACTGATAGCATCTCCGATATGACAGGGCTTATCGTTGAAGTCTGCTTCGCGTGCGGTAATGACTACCGGTCCGTGGTTGCTTTCTACCGACAAGCGGACATCATGCCCCAGGTATTCCACGTTACGTACTGTGGCGTCACCTCCTGCTGTGTAAGTGATACGGTCGCTGCGAACGCAGCCACGTCCATTGTCTACTTTGATAATATTATGGCCGCCGATAAAGCGCGCAACAAATTCACTTTGTGGTTCGTTAAACAATTCCTGAGGTGACCCGGTTTGCTCTATACGCCCTTCGTTCATGACCACGATAAGATCCGACAATGCCATTGCTTCTTCCTGACTGTGCGTGACATGGATAAACGTAATGCCGAGTTCTCGCTGCAGAGTTTTTAACTCAGCACGCATGGCGGTGCGCAGGTACGGGTCGAGAGCTGATAATGGTTCGTCAAGCAGTAGTAGCTTCGGGTGGGTAATAAGTGCTCTGGCAAGTGCGACGCGTTGTTGTTGTCCGCCGGAAAGTTGCGCTGGGCGACGCTTTGCGAAGTCGCTCATGTGCACCATTGCAAGCATGTCCTGTGCTTTTTGTCTTCTTTGCTGTTTTGGTACCGAACGCATCTTTAACGGAAACGCGACATTGTCTGTGCAGTCAAGGTGCGGAAACAATGCGTAGTTTTGAAACATCATGGCAGTGCTGCGTTCCGCAGGTGCCAGTTTGATGATGCTTGAGTTGTCGAGTGTGATATCACCGGTGGATACATCTTCGTGCCCGGCTATCATTCTCAGGGTTGAAGTTTTGCCGCAGCCCGAAGGGCCGAGCACACAGCAGTAGGTACCGCCGGCAACGGTCAGATCTATGTTGTCGACAGCAGTTACTGATCCGTAGCGCTTTACCAGTGCTCGGATATCTACAATACCTTGTTCGGCCAGGTTGTGGCCCGGGTTGTGGCTGGCCGATGCAGACAATGCGCTCAAACTATTCCTCCGGGGTTTAGCGGACACCTGCATATACTTTCATGATGTGCGACTGACTGCAATTTCGATTAGCTGTCTGCTAGAGTTGTGATACAGATTACCGGAGGCAACTGTAATTTGATGCCGCACATTTTGCATCAACACGATGCAGCGATTGCACCACGGGATCCGTATGTCAATTATTTGTATATCTCTAACAATGCGCTTATACCAAAACTGATACATGAAAATTCATTTAATCAACCCAAACACCACCAGCTCGATGACAAGAGAAGCAGTTCTGGCGGCGCAATCGGTTGCAGCTTCAGGTACGGAGATTATTGGTAATCAGCCGAAGCATGGGCCAGTGAGTATTGAGGGCTACTATGATGAAGTGTTTGCGGTGCCTGAGATGCTTGCGGAAATAAAACGACACAACGATTGTCACGGTCATGTTGTGGCCTGCTTTGATGACACAGGTGTTGATGCAGCGCGCTGTATTGCCAACGGTCCGGTGGTGGGGATATGTGAAGCAGGGTGTTTGGTCGCGGGTACTATTGCCAACAGCTTTTCAATTGTGACAACTTTGCGCCGCTCGGTACCAGCGCTAAACCACCTTGTGCACAAATATGGCGCAGAACATCGATGCGCATCAATTCGTGCGAGTGATATACCGGTGCTTGAGCTTGAACAGGGTGGTGGTGCTTATAAGCAGATTGCAGCGGAGTGCGAACTGGCAATTGACACGGATGGGGCAGAGGCGATTCTACTGGGTTGTGCAGGTATGACCAGTCTGGCGCAACAGTTATCTGTGCAGTTTGGCTTGCCCGTGATAGATGGAGTGACGGCGGCAGTAAAGCATATCGAGGGGTTGGTATCGATGAAGCTGACTACCAGTCGGGTTAACGGTTACGCGCAGCCAGTTAGCAAGGAATTCAGTGGTGACTTTAGCAAGTACGCTGTTACGGATTCGAAGAGCTAGTTAGATGTGTCTTTTGGGTACAACTTAGGTTGCCTCGCGTTCAGCCCAGCCTGCGAAAATGCGTTCCAGCAGTACCACAACGTAGTAAAGCACAATGCCCAGAAATGCCAGTGCAATTAGTACTGCGAACATTAATGGGTAGTCGGCATTGGTTTTACCGGAGTCGAACAACGCACCCAGTCCGCGCCCGTGTGGCGATACAATTTCCATCAGATTAGTACCGATAAAGGCGAGGGTAACAGAGACTTTTAGTGCACCAAAAAATTCAGGCAGTGTTTTCGGTAGAGCGATCTTCCAGAATATCGTTGCTTTAGAAGCACCGAGTGCGCGCAATATATCGCGATATTCGGGCTCCAGCGTCGACAGGCCGATTGAGATTGACACAGCGATCGGAAAAAACGAAATCATGAATGCAATTAATATAGTGTTTAAATCGTGTGCACCGACAAACAACAATGCAACAATAGGTACTACCGTGGCTTTTGGAATAGCGTTAAATCCAACAAGCAGCGGGTAGAGAGCATCACGCATGGTTTTGGAAAAACCCATAATCATGCCGAGCATTACCCCGACCACGATGGCAATTAGTAAACCGACTACCGTTCGCCACAGAGTTTGCCAGCCCATAATTAGAAAGAGCGACCAGTATTGTTTGAATGCTGGCAGCAGGTCTGACGGTGATGCCATTTTGTAGTTTGGCCAGCCTTTGAACCAGACCAGTGCTTCCCACAAACCTAAAAAAACAATGATCGCAATCAGGGGTATTAATATTTTTCGCAACATATCAGTTTACCACCGGGGTGTTGTCTGCGGTGGCGGAGCCCTGCTTAGTACGACCTTGGGCAATTTCAATCTGGTGGCGCAACACTTTCAGCATGTTGGCAGCTTGTGGTGTGTATAGAGTATCTATTGACCGTGGACCTTTTATGGGCAGGTCGAGTACATACTGTGTCTTTGCCGGCCGCCCAGACATGACTACTACCTGGTCGGCCAGGTAAATAGATTCACGCAGGTCGTGCGTAATCATAACGCCGGTAAAGGGTTCGCGAGTTTTCACTTCGTGCATGATTTGCCATAGATCTTCGCGGGTGAACGCATCTAGTGCACCGAATGGTTCATCGAGAATTAGTACATCTGGCTGATGTATCAATGCGCGGCACAGAGAGGCGCGCTGGCGCATACCACCTGAAAGTTCTGACGGTCTTTTGTCTTCAAAGCCTTCCAGTCCAACAAGGCTTAACAGATAGCGCGCTCGGTCGAGTTGTTCTGCTTTACTGAGTTTGGTCGGCACGATCTCAAGCGGCAGCATGATGTTTTTAATGATGCTGCGCCATTCCAGCAGTACCGGGTTTTGAAATGCCATTCCAACAGAGGCGCGTGGAGTGGTGACTTTTTCACCGTCCAGCCATACTGTGCCGCTGTCTGGTTTGAGTAATCCGGCTACCAGTCGGGTCAGGGTGGATTTTCCGCAACCCGAAGGCCCGACGACGGCTGTAAAACCATCTTTGGCGACAGACATACTAAACCCGTCGAGCACTGGCAGATTGCCGCTGGCAGTGTCGTAGGAGAGATGTACATCCTGAATATCGATGAGATTCTGCATCACATAAACTCTTTCAAAAAAAAGGCGCTGGTATAACAACCAGCGCCTTGCTGCGACACTATCGAATGTAAAACTTACTTAAGCTTAAAGCCGCCTTCTGGCAGAAAGCTATTGTCGAAATACAGAGATGCATCCGGCTCTGCTTTGAATTCGTAAGTTAGCTTGATTTGCTCGAGTGAGTTATTGAAGCGATCCTGATCGATGCCGCCCATACCGTTTGCAACCGTATAGTCGGTCATAACATTTGCATCTATGGCAAGCTTCAGACGACGTTCTTCAAGGTCAACTTTTGCAGCGGGGTTGCGTTTTTGCAGGCCAGGCATTGTGGCTGCGGGGTCTGCAATTGCATCTACCCAGCCTTTCGCTACAGCTTCCAGAAAGCCTTTTACAGCGTCCGGGTTTTCAGCTGCAAACTCTGTGTTGACAATAATAGCGTTGCCGTAAAGATCGACACCGTGGTCTGCCATTAGTATGGTGGAAATATCGTCTTCCGGTACACCAAGGTTTACCAGGTTTAAGTAAGAAGAAAAAGAAAACCCGGTAACAGCTGCCACGTTGCCTTCAGCCAGCATAGGTTCACGAGTCGGGAAGCCGACCGGCTCGATTTTGACCGCATCGACATCTATGCCAGTCTCTTTTGCAAACACCGGAAACTGTGCCCATGCGCCATCTGGTGGTGGTGCGCCCAGTACTTTGCCTTCCAGATCTTTTGGTGCTTCAACACCGAGCGATT
>CAYPDN010000002.1:21120-39191 GCA_964409445.1 uncultured Granulosicoccaceae bacterium | reverse complement strand
AGCGACTGGCGCGTGACTATCGCAAAGCCACCGATGCCGTAGACAACTTCAGACAGCAGTCAGCCAACAACAATCGCAAGCGCGCACTTCAGGCCATGCAGCACAATGCCGACTTGTGCGGTCAGCTGGAAGAACTGGCAGGCCAGCCTTCAGTTGAAATAACAGCGCAAATAGACACGATACTCGACGAGTGGCAACCGGCAGACAAAGGCGAAAACCCACAAGCCGCCAAAGCTATGGAAGCACGCAAGAACTCGATAGTCGAATTGCTGAAAGCAGACAAGTCGCCAGACTTTGAGGCCAATACCAACACCCGAAGACTGTTGTGCATAGAGCTTGAGATCCTGTGTGACAAAGAAACACCACAGGAAGACAAAGCTATGCGCATGCAGTACCAGCTTGATCAACTACAAAAAGGCCTGCAATCGGCCAGTGCATCAGGCTCGCGAGCAGAGCAAATTGAACAGCTGCAAATAAAATGGATGACCGCCGCCCCGGCAAGTGCGGACTGGCGAGAAAAACTGCATTCACGATTTAATCAAACCATTGAATCCGTCAAGTCATAGACCAGGATAACAGACCGAAAGTCACAGACGTTGGCCATAGACCCAAAGCCATAGTCAATAGTAACAGGCAGAATCACCAACGCGACTTAGCACCTGCCTTGCTATGGTAAATCAAAGGTTGACCGCGCTTAGCGATTCAAACAAACTCCACGCCTGCCCTCCATTAAACCTAACACTCTCGGGAGAGTTTGGCGTGCAATACATTGCCCCGGAAAAAACCGCAGATGCGGTCAAACTGCTGTCAAAATCAAAAGGCAAAGTTCATATACTGGCAGGCGGTTCAGATCTGCTGGTACGCATGAAAGGTGGTTATATTGACCCTGATGTCATCATCGACATCAAACGCATTAAACCAATGCAGGAAATCAAAAAGACCGCCACGGGTTTTTCCATTGGCGCTGCAGTTTCATGCGCAAGACTCGGTGAACACAAACAACTCCGTAAAGCATGGCCAGGTGTTGTAGAAGCCGCCAACCTGATTGGCTCAGATCAGATTCAGGGTCGCTGCACTATTGCCGGCAACCTCTGCAATGCATCACCCGCAGCCGACAGCATCCCGGCCCTGATAGCCGCAAAAGCAGTCGCAGTAGTCAAGGGCCCCAAAGGCTCACGGCGCATCGCTGTCGAAGATGTTGTCACAGCACCGGGCAAGACATCACTTAACAAAGGCGAAGTCGTTGAATCAATTCAGCTGCCTAAGCGTGCAGCAAAAATGGCAGATGCCTACCTGCGTTTTACACCGCGCACTGAAATGGATATCGCGGTGGTAAGTGCCGCTGTAAACCTTACCCTTGGACCAAAAGGGGTGATCACTCAGGCACGTGTCGCGCTCGGCGCTGTTGCAAAGACTCCGTTGCTGGTACCCGAGGCTACAAAAATTCTCAAAGGTGGCAAGCTGGATGATGAAAAGCTTGAAGCTCTGGCTGCGGTTTGCAGTGCTGCCTGCAAGCCTATCGATGACAAACGCGGCACCATTGAGTACCGAACTCAGGTTGCAGGCGTGCTTGCAAAACGTGCCGCCGTATTGGCCTACACTCGCGCCGGAGGAAAAATCTAATGTCTATCCTTGTAAGCTCAAATATAAACGGAGACGACATTGAGTTCGTCTGCGAGCCGGATGAAACCCTGCTTGATGCCCTGCGAGATAGAGTCGGGCTTACTGGCGTTAAAGAAGGTTGTGGTACCGGAGATTGCGGTGCCTGCAGTATCACACTGGACGGTGCACTAGTGTGTTCCTGTCTGGTGCTGGGTGCCGAGGCAGAGGGTCGCAGTGTCGAAACTGTAGAAGGCATGGCCGACGGTGACAAACTGCACCCGCTACAACAAAAATTTCTGGATCATGCGGCATTGCAGTGCGGTATCTGCACACCGGGTTTTCTGGTTGCGGCCAAATCGCTGCTTGAGAAAAACTCAGACCCGACTGAAGAAGAAGTTCGTTATGCACTGGCAGGTAATCTGTGCCGCTGCACCGGCTACGACAAAATCGTTCGCGCCGTGCTCGATGCTGCAAAACAAATGAGGAAGGGATGATTATGGGTAAAGATACACCTATCAGTGAGCGCGTCTTCAAATCTGTGGGTACCCGCCCGCTCAGACCCGACGGTGTTGACAAAGTAACCGGCCGGGCCCGCTATGGCGCAGACTACAACATGCCAGGGCAACTACACGGGTGCATACTGCGCAGCCCCCATGCACATGCATCGATCAAAAGCATTGACACTACCCGTGCTGAAAAACTCAAAGGGGTTAAAGCTGTTGTCACTCGCAAAGACTTTAAAGCCAAAGACGTCGATCCCACTTTGCTTACCACACTCGACAACTGCATGGCTGGAAAAACCGCATTTTACGATGGCCATGCAGTTGCCGCAGTCGCCGCTATTGATGCAAAAACCGCCCGCCGGGCATTGAAGCTAATTAAAGTCGAGTACAAAGTTTTAAAACATGTAACTGATGTAGACGAAGCGATTAAACCCAAAGCACCTTTAGTAGATAAAAAATGCTTCACCAAAGGTGTAGAACCAAAACCTGAAAAAGCATCAAACATCGCCCGTCGATCTGAGTTTGGTCACGGTGACGTTGCGCTTGGTTTTGCAGATGCAGACATCGTTATTGAAAGAAACTACCGCACCGAACAATCACACCAGGGATATATCGAACCACACGCCTGTGTTGCTAGCTACAGCCCTGACGGCACCGCAGAAATGTGGGTGTGCACCCAGGGTCACTTCGATTTTCGCGCACAGTGCGCTGGCATACTTGGAATGGACGTCGCCAAGCTTCGCGTTACCTCTTCCGAAATTGGCGGCGGGTTTGGTGGTAAAACACACCTCTGGATCGAACCGGTAACACTCGCGTTGTCGCGCAAGGCAAATCGCCCGGTAAAACTGGTGATGACTCGCGATGAAGTATTTCGCGCATCGGGCCCAACGAGTGCCACATCCATTGATATCAAAATGGGTGTGACCAGGGACGGCACGATTACCGCAGCACAGGCAGAGCTTCGCTACACAAGCGGACCCTATGCCGGTTCGTGGGCACAACTTGGTGCTATGACTGCATTCGCCTGCTATGACCTAACGCATGTTAAGACGGTTGGCCTTGAAGTGTTGGTTAACCGGCCCAAGACAACTGCCTATCGCGCACCATCAGCACCGATGGCAGCGTTTGCGGTTGAAAGCATGATTGATGAACTCGCAGACCGAATAAACATGGAAGCGTTAGATCTGCGAATTAAAAATGCCGCAAAAGAAGGCACCAGATCATCTTACGGGCCGGTGTATGGACCGATTGGTATTGGCCCCACATTGGAAGCTGCAAAGAACCATCCGCACATGAAAGCCAAACTTGGTCCGAATCAAAGCCGAGGTATGGCATGTGGATTCTGGTTTAACTTTGGTGGTCAATCCTGTACCGACCTTAATATAAATCCCGATGGAACTGCCACACTCACCTTCGGCACCATTGATGTCGGTGGCGCACGCGCTTCAATGGCATTAGTTGTCGCAGAAGAACTTGGCATACCTTACGAGCAGGTGAAAGCGGTTATCGCAGACACAGGTTCTCTCGGTCATAACGATATGACTGACGGCAGCCGCGGCACATTCGCAAGTTCCATGTCTGCTATCAATTCCTGTCGCACCGCCATTGCAGAACTGCGCAAGCGCGCAGCTGAAATGTGGGAAATAGATATAGACGATGTCACATGGCAGGACGGTGAAGCCCGCGCGACCGGATCTGCTAATGCCAATCTCGAACCACTGACACTGGCAAACCTTGCCCAGTCAGCAGATAAAACCGGCGGCCCCATCGCGGGGCACTCTCAAATAGTGGCAGATGGTGCAGGTGTTTCTTTCGCTACGCACATCTGTGATCTTGAGGTTGATCCGGAAACCGGACTCACCAGAGTGGTTCGCTATACCGTGATACAAGACGCCGGCAAAGCCGTCCACCCGACTTATGTTGAAGGTCAGTTTCAGGGCGGTGCGGCACAAGGCATTGGCTGGGCACTCAATGAAGAGTATATCTACGGTGATGACGGGCGCTTGCAAAACCCGGGATTTCTCGACTATCGAATTCCCGTCTGTTCCGACCTGCCAATGATCGACACCCAGATTCTGGAAATTCCAAATCCGAACCACCCCTACGGAGTTCGAGGTGTAGGAGAAACTTCAATCGTGCCACCGCTTGCTGCAATCGGCAATGCAGTATCCAACGCAGTTGGTGTCAGAATGACGCATGTGCCAATGTCACCACCGCGAATTCTCGCGGCGTTAAGCGCTAAAGAAAACAGCTGAACTTAACTTTTGCGCACCGTATACCTTTGGGGCGGTTTACGCCCCGCCGCAGACGGGGCCGAAAGCATTGAAATCGACGCAGACAACATCCGCGAGTTAATGCGAAAACTCGAAGAGCAGTACCCAAAACTTCAACGGCATATAAATGAAGGCATTGCCGTTTCCGTTGACGGTACAATCTATCGTGACGACTGGTCGCAGGTATTACCACCCGATGCGGAGATTTACCTGCTGCCCAGAATTGAAGGCGGATAATAATTGAAGGTGGATAGCGGCGAAGGCGTTAAAATCTGAACTGTTATCCTTTATCACAATCATCTCCTGACATCGCGAGGCACCGCTGATAAGATTCTTTAAGGTCTTATTTTCGCTTTTCGCCCAACGTGCAACTTGCAAAATCAATCGCAAAACCGCTACTGCTTCTGGCACTAGGCGTTGCCTCACCCGGGCACGCAGCAGATTTCGCCTGCATCGATGCACCACCACTGCCCGCGCCTGACAATCACGTTGTTACAATCAGCTCTATAAAAGAGTTGAACAGCGCTGTGTCGGAATTACGCAGCGACACAACCATTGTAATAATGCCCGGTCGCTACCAGCTGACAGAAGCGCTCATAATTCTTGCCGATAATGTCACTATTCGTGGCGCAACCGATACATGCGATTCGGTAGAGTTGATTGGTCCGGGAATGGACAATGAGCAACGCAATGGCATTGACCACGCGATCTTCATTAACGCAAAAAATACCACCATCGCAAACCTGACTGCCGGCGAAGTTTACTTTCACACTATTCAGATAAACAACGAATCAGTTGCACCAAGAATCTACAATGTCAGACTCTATAACGCCGGGCAACAGTTCATTAAAGCCAATCCGGTGGAATTTGGCATCGGGGTCGACAATGGTATTGTCGAATACTCCGTTATGGAATACACAGATCAGCCTTCACTGATGGACCGTAACGGCAGCGGCACCGGTTACACCAACGGCGTTGACGTACACGCGGGCGAAGGCTGGCGCATCAGCAACAACCTGTTTCGCAACTTCCACACATCAGATAAAGCGGATCACCTGTGGAACGCTGCGGTACTGATGTTTAACGGTGCGCGCAACACAATTACCGAAAACAATGTTTTTATAAATGTAGACCGTGCAATCGCTTACGGTATTTACGACAGAGACAATGATCACAGCGGCGGCATTATCCGTAACAACATGATTATGACAAAGCGAAATCTCTATTCAAATCAACGCAAGAGAGCTGCAGACGCACCGATAATATTATGGGACTCCCCAAACACTAAAGTATTGCACAACACAATTCTCACCCAGGAAAATCATCCGCTTTCTATTGAGCTCAGATTTGGAAGTACGAATGTCGAGGTAATAAACAACATCGTAGATGCCCCGATCAGTCACAGAGATAAACAACAATTTACCGCCCGAAGTAACCTGCTGTCTGCCAGCTCAGACTGGTTTATAGATCCGGCGTCCGGCAATCTGAGATTGCGACCAGAGTTTAATGCGGTGATAGAACAAGTCGATCGCCACAAGGATGCAATTTACGATATTGATCGCCAGCAAAGACCTGCTGACAACGTTGATTTAGGGGCCGATGAATTTATACCACAGGATCCATCGTTACTGCTCCCGACCACAGGCACCCAACCATAGACACCCAATCATAGACTCCCAACGATAGACACTAGTAGTAACTGACCCTTAATTGCTGGCCAGGTCGACTGTTACGTTGAAATACAGCGAACAGTGCTTTTGCGAAAGCAGCTTAACCGTGTAACGCACTACCAAGCACACTCATACAAGCTTCCTGAAACCCCTCACTAACCGTTGGATGAGCATGTACAGTCGAAGCTATGTCTTCTGCCCGTGCTCCCATTTCAATAGCAAGTGTGAAAGCTGCTGATAGTTCAGATACCTGATACCCAACAGCCTGTATCCCTAAAACCACACCATTGTCTTTTCTTGCAACCACTCGCACAAAGCCATCATCCCGCTCCATGGTCATTGCACGGCCATTAGCCTGCAGCGGAAACTGGCCGACAGAAACTTCAATTGCAAGCTTAGCGGCTTCCTGTGAAGTAATACCCGCTGTGACGATTTCAGGATCGGTAAAGCAAACTGCCGGAATGCACTGTTTATCGAATACAGAACCGTCACCGGCTATCACCCCGGCTACCACTTCACCCTGAGCCATCGCCCTGTGTGCCAGCATTGGTTCACCGGTGATATCACCAATGGCGTAAACACCGCGCATGGATGTTTGGCACTTGTTGTCTATTTCTATATACGCACCGTCCATAGTAAGACTCAGCTCGCCAATCCCACAGTCTGTTCGCGGTCGACGCCCGACGGTGACAAGGACTTTGTCAACAGCCAGATTTCTGGTACTGCCATCATTGAGAAGTATCTCCAGTCCATCGTTTCCAAACTCCTCGTTAACAAACCTCTGGGCACGGGCGTTGGTCATTACTTCAACATTGAGTTGTGACAAACGCTTCGCAACCGGCGCTGTTAACGCCGAGTCATACTGCGGCAATATGCTATCTGCGGATTCAACAACCAGAACCTGAGAGCCCAGCTTGGCAAACGCAGTACCGATTTCAAGCCCGATGTAACCACCACCCACTACGGCAAGTGAACCCGGAACTTCGGTCAGCGCTAAAACTTCGGTTGAAGACATTATACGATCACCGAATGGCAGAGATGGAATCTCCACCGGCTCAGACCCTGTGGCTATAACAATATTTTCTGCATGAATTTTGGTGATGTCACCACCGTCAGATACTACTTCAACTGTTTTTCCATCCAGAAAACGCGCCTTACCCTGAAGCGTATCTGCGCCTGCTCTTTTCAAAAGACCTTCAACACCACCGTTAAGCCGACTAACAATACCGTTCTTCCAGTCAACCGTTGCCCGCAGATCGATCTGCGGTTGTGCTACTGAAATACCAAGCTCATTATCTGAGGTATACGATGTTGCCTTACTGAATTCATCCGCTGCATGGATCATTGCTTTAGAAGGTATGCAGCCGACATTCAGACAAGTACCCCCTGCTTTGAACTCTTCGACAACCAGTGTTTCAACACCTGATTTTGCCGCTTTGATTGCACACACATACCCGCCAGGTCCGGCACCAATGACCAGTAGCTTTACGTTTCTGTCAGTCACAATCAAGCCTCCACCAGCAACATGGCCGGCTTTTCAAGCAATGCTTTGAGTTTTTGTACCATCACCGCTGCATCCCATCCATCGACAACCCGGTGATCGAAAGAACAGGAAATATTCATCATCTTTCGTGGTACAAACTGTTGCCCATCCCAGTGTGGCCTGGTAACCATTTTATTAATACCAACAATGGCAACCTCAGGGTGATTTATAATAGGGGTGGTCGCAATAGCGCCCATCGGCCCAAGTGATGAAATAGTGATTGTTGATCCACTAAGCTCATCACGCCCGGCACTGCCATCGCGGCAGGCGACAGCCAGTCTCGACACCTCTGTTGCATTTTCCCACAGGCTGCGAACTTCACAGTGCTTTACTACAGGCACCATCAATCCGTTATCTGTTTGCGTTGCGATGCCAATGTGTACAGCACCATGCTGATGAATAACTTCTGCATCATCGTCATAAATTGAATTAATAACAGGCTGCTCGCTTACCGCAGCTACAATTGCCCGCATTATAAAGGGCAGTACCGTTAACTTGCCGCGATCAGATTGATACGATGCATTGAGTTCCTCACGAGTTTGCTCAAGACTGGTGACATCAATCTCTTCAACAATAGTGATGTGTGGAATCTGTCTTTTCGACTGACTCATCTTGTTGGCGATTAGTCGCCGCATACCGACTACTTTTACTTCTTTAACTGATGTATTCGGCACCCTGCCCCCAACTACACCGCTGTGGCCAGAGTAGTTATCGAGGTCTTCGTGAAGAATACGTCCCGCAGGCCCACTGCCACTTAGCATACGCAAATCCAAACCCTGATCTCTGGCGCGCTTTCTGACACTGGGAGCTGCAAGTGGTTTACCACCCGCTGGAGCTGCTGTGGTTTGCTCTGCAGTTTTGAATTTATCGCCCATAGTTGCTGTGGATGGCGATACTGCAGAGACAGACTCTGATGCATTGGGCCGATCATCACTGGCCTCTGCTTCAGGCGACTGTTGCTCTTTTTGAACTGCAATTTTTTTATCTGGCAGTGGCTGATCTGTATCGATGTTACCTTCGCCTTCTACTTCTACCCGAATCAGCTCGGCGCCTACGGCGATGACGTCTCCGATCTCACCACCTAACCAGGTTACCTTACCACTGACACTGGTCGGGATTTCAACAGCGGCTTTGTCGGTCATTACTGCACCGACTATTTCGTCTTCAAGGACGGTATCACCGACTTTAACATTCCATTCAACCAGCTCGGCTTCTGCGACACCCTCTCCCACATCAGGAAGGCGGATTGTAAAGACACCCATCTCAGGCCTCCATCACTTGCTGAATTGCACGAACAACGCGTGCAGGACTTGGAAAGTAGTCCCATTCCTGGGCATGTGGATACGGCGTGTCCCAACCGGTTACACGAGTTACTGGTGCTTCAAGCGAATAAAAACATTCTTCCTGTACCAGCGTTGCCAATTCACCGCCGAAACCTGACGTACGGGTAGCTTCGTGAATGACCACGCATCGACCAGTTTTGGCAACTGACTGTGTAATGGTTTCAAGATCAAGTGGCAACAGAGTTCTGAGATCAATAACTTCTGCGTCAACACCGCTTTCTGCTGCGGCCGCCTCTGCGACATAGACCATCGTGCCGTAGGCAAGCAAGGTAACAGCGCTACCCTCCTTACGAATTTCTGCTTTGCCAAGCGGTAGCGAGTAATAGTCTTCCGGCACTTCCCCAAGTTCATGTTCACGCCACGGTACAACAGGATTTTCGTGGTGGCCGTCAAAAGGTCCGTTATAAAGACGCTTGGGCTCCAGAAACACAACAGGATCCGGGTCTTCAATTGCTGCAACAAGTAATCCCTTGGCGTCATAGGGGTTTGACGGCATAACAGTTTTAACACCGCATATATGAGTAAACAATGCTTCAGGACTCTGGCTGTGCGTTTGACCACCAAAGATGCCACCACCAACGGGCATTCTGATCACCAGTGGACAGGTAAAGTCACCAGCACAACGGTGCCTGAGACGTGCCGCCTCCGACACAATCTGATCATAGGCCGGATACATATAGTCTGAAAATTGTATTTCCACACAAGGCCGCAAACCATAAGCCGCCATTCCCACTGCGGTGCCTACAATACCCGATTCATTAATCGGTGCATCAAAGCAACGGGTCGGACCGTACTTATCCTGCAAGCCTGCCGTACAGCGAAACACTCCACCGAAAAAACCGACATCTTCGCCGTACACCACTACTTTTTCATCACGCTCCATCGCCTTGTCGTGCGCGCTCTGGATCGCTTCGATCATAGTCATTTTAGCCATGATCAGTACCCCGCTTCCTGACGCTGCTTAATAAGATGTGGTGGCATTTCTTCAAACACATCTTCAAACATGTCTCTCGCAGAAGGTGTACTACCGGTGCTTAAAGTACCAACGCTTTCAGCTTCTTTTTGTGCAGCCAGAACTTCATCGGCTATTTCCGCTTCTGCCTGCGTATGCCGCTCTTCAGACCAGACACCTCGTTTAATCAGGTAGCCTTTCAGGCGCAGTATCGGATCACCTAACGGCCAGGCATCACCCTCTTCTTTGGGACGATAGGCCGATGGATCATCCGAAGTTGAATGACCACCAGCGCGGTAGGTAACATATTCAATTAACGTCGGACCAAGGTTTTTGCGAGCACGTTCTGCAGCCCATTGGGCAACGGCATACACGGCAAGATAATCATTGCCATCAACACGCAACGCGGGAATGCCAAAACCATGACCACGTGCCGCAAACGTACCGGACTCACCCTTTGCAATACCCTGAAACGTAGAGATAGCCCATTGGTTATTCACTACATTCAAAACCACCGGTGCCTTATACGTTGAAGCAAATACCATCGCAGCATGAAAATCACTTTCCGCTGTAGAGCCATCTCCGACCCAGCCTGCCGCTATTTTTGAATCGTTGCTAATGGCAGAGGCCATCGCCCAGCCAACCGCCTGTGGATACTGAGTTGAAAGATTACCCGAAATAGAAAAGAAACCATGCTCTTTGGAAGAGTACATAATTGGTAACTGTCGCCCACGATTCGGATCTTCTGCGTTTGAATAGATCTGGCACATCATCGTACGCATTGGATAATCCTGCGCGATAAGTAATCCTGCCTGTCGGTAAGTGGGGAAATTCATATCTCCCTTATTTAGCACGCGCTGAAACGCACAGGAGATGGCCTCCTCACCAAGGTGTTGCATGTAAAAAGAGGTTTTACCCTGCCGCTGCGCCATTAGCATGCGCTTATCAAACGCGCGCAGGCGCATCATATGGCGCAAGCCCTCAAGAATATCTTCTTCGCTTAAATCACAACCCCAGTCACCTACCGCCTCACCATCACGCGACATAACACGGATAATGGAGAATGCCAGATCTCGAATTTCTTTCGGGTCAACGTCAACAGGAGGACGTCGGGCAGCGCCCGCGCGAGGTATATCGACGCCTGAGAAGTCAGGAGTATCTCCGGGTCTGAGCTCCGGAGAGGGAACGTTAAAAGTCAGAGGTGGGTAGTCACTCATCCCTTTTATCACCTTATGTGCATCGACAACAAATACTTGGGTAAAGTACCGTGCCAGTCTTGTACCAGTGTACAAGTTGAGACCGCCAATCAGACCTGAAATTCGATAAAATTCAGGCCAATATTTTGACGAATCGCCTGTGTGTCAGGCGAACCAGCGAATATTAGCATACCGGTGGCAGATTACATCATAGTTGGCATCGGTCTGAAACGAGAGTGGCTACACTGGGTTAAGAAGCTGCACCTTGAGCTAAAGCAAACACTGCATTGGGCAGTGCTTACATTTCGATAACCCTTCAAGCCAAAACTTTTTAACTACTATCCGTTATAAATATATAACCTGCCCCATATATTGTTTTGATGATTTTGGGATTTTTCGACGGATCTTTAAGCTTCGATCTAAGGCGCGATACCCGAACATCAATAGCGCGATCAAAAGCAAACTCATCACTATTTTCAGGCAAGCCTTCACGCAACTGATCGCGGGTTACTAATCGATTGGGGCGTTCGAGAAAAAATTGCAACAGGTTAACTTCACCTGCAGATAATCGTTGCTCTGTGCCATCTGCATCAATCAATACAAACTTTGATAAATCCAAAGTCCAGCCAGCAAACCGGTGCAGGTCACTTTTAACTGATGGCGATATAGATGTCTTGCGTCTGATTAGAGCTCTGACTCGAGCTACCACCTCTGCCATTTCAAATGGCTTTGACAGATAATCGTCAGCGCCAAGCTCCAACCCCACTATTTTATCCTGTAAAGATACACGGCCGGATATAACCAGTATTGCAGCATCAGATGAGCTCGATAATTGACTCACGAGATTTAACCCATCTTTGTCTGGCAATCCGAGATCAACGATATAAAGCTCCGGCACAGGAGTTTGCGCAGCTTTTTCAAAGTCCGTAGCACAAGTGTAAGTCTGCACGGAATATCCCGCATCTGTTAGTCCGTCAGACAGCAGTTTTAAAACTTCCTCAGAGTCTTCTATGACTGATATGTGCGTTAAGTCACTCACGCGGACTCGATCTGTAGCAAGGTATTTTCCAGCGTTTCAAAATCAAACGGTTTGCTTAGCACGGTATAGTTTTGTTCAGCACACTGGCGTAGTTCATCGGACTTTGGCAAACCCGTGATGATCATCAAAGGTATGCCCGTCGGTACCAGTTTGGCAACGTCCAGTCCGGTTCCCGTCTTGCCAATATCAAGATCTGTTACTACATGCGTCAATCCTTCCAGTGACATCAATTGAGCTGCCTCTGCGACTGTGGCAGCTTCTACCACAGCGTGGCCGGCGCGGCGCAGATAACTCAGTATTGAGTGACGAACGTCATCGTCATCATCTACCAGTAAAACCAGACCAGGAGTTGTGGCCCTGACAACCTGATAAGGAATGGTCAAACTCACCGATGCGCCACCCCGCTCTCTATTGCGCAAGCGCACTGTACCACCGCATGACCTGGCAAAATCAAACGCCGCTGTTAATCCCATTCCGCGTCCAACCTTGCCACCCTTGGTTGAATAAAAAGGTGCCAGTGCATTGGCCAATGCATCTTCACTAAAACCCGGGCCGTCATCATCGACAAGAATCTCAAGCTGGTTGCTTGTCGTTTTTAACACCTCTACCTGAATACAGCGCGTTTTCTGATCGGTGGAACTGTGGCTGGCGACATTATTTGCAACCGAATTACAGGCCTCTGATGCATTAAGTACCAGATTTAAAATTGCATCCTGCGCAAACCCGGGATCAAAGATTAATCTTTCATCTGGTATCTGCACCGAGAAACGCAATTGCATCGACTCAGGAATTGCAGCATGAGCCAGTTGCTGTACATTCTCGAAGTAAGTAGTAACTTCAACACTTACCGGATCAATCACTCGTTGCGATTCAATAAGACTCAAGCTCTTTATTAAATCCGCACCACGCATAGCGGCTGACTTAATCGTAGTACTTATGTCATTCAATTCAGGGTCAGCACCTGCCGCATCCTGCAACCGCGCCTGCTGACCCATAATTATGGTCAGTAAGTTAGAAAAATCATGCGCCATACCACTGGTTAGCTGAGACGCCAACTCACGTCTGCGTGCATGTGCCAGCGCATTTCGAGACGATACCTCCTCGGTGACATCAGTTGATAAAATGTAAGCGCCGGTCACCTGACCGTCAGATTGAATGTCTGGTGACATCGCCAGCCGGATAAAGCGACCGGAGTCTTCATCGCGAAATTGCGTCACTGAAGACTCACCCTGTAAAACAGATTCGAAAGGAGGCAACACCTTTGACCAGATAGCCTGTCCCAACACCGCTTCAAAGTGTCGGCCGACGATATCGGATTTGTGCCCAGGCAAGATAGTGTGCAGTCTGCCATTGGAATGCGTGTACACACCTTGAGCATTAACGTGCGCAATGTGTGCCGGTGTCATGGTATTCAACAACGCCAGTTGTTCCTGGTTGGCGGTCAGCTCCTGCTTGGCAGCTTCCAGTGCTCTAACCGTCGCTGCCATAGCGCGGTTGGTTTGAAAAAGATCCTCTGTGCGCTGCCCCAGTTCTTCCGATAAACCTTTCGCATGGGAGTGAAAAAACTCTTCCTGGCGTTTGATCTCTGTGATGTCGGTATACACAGAGATCCAGCCCCCCTGACCGAGCGGGTTCCCTTCAACCGATATGGTGGTGTCGTTGGCGCGGGTTCTTTCAAAGTAGTGCGGTTCAAAAGCCCTGGCCAGTTCGACTTTCTCTGCCACAAAGGCATCGACATCCTCGATCGGCCCGTATTCGCCCTTGATTGACAGATGTCGCAGGGTTTCGCTGAAATCAGCCCCCGCTGTCGCGTACTCGACGGGCAGATTGAACAGGGTCCGGAATCGCCGGTTGGCCAGCACGAGCTGCAAATCCTGGTCGTAGATCGAAATAGCCTGGGTGATCAGGTTCAAACCTGACGCGGTCATTTCGTTAATTGATTCAACAGAGATCTGGGTCATTTCGTAGCGTTATACCAGTTTTCCAACTCCCTTATCCAGAAGCGCCCATCTGTAAGATTTCGATAGAATTGTGAAAAACTCGTGTAGGGTTAATCAGGCATAATTACGTCAGACTAAATTGCGCGGAGGGCAACTATGTCACAAGAGGGTTCACAGCTGGTATCGCAGGAGGGATTGGCGTCCATCCCTGCACTATTGGCGCGCAATGTTAAATTGCACGGCTCAAAGCCCGCCTATCGCGAAAAAGAATTCGGCATCTGGCAAAGCTGGACCTGGGCGCAGGCATCAGAGGAAATTGAGGCTCTGGCGCAGGGGTTGTTAACCCTAGGGGCGCAACCTGGCGACTACATCGCCATTTCCGGTCGCAACCGCCCGGCTCTGTACTGGTCAATGGTAGCGGCTCAGCTTATCGGTTGCATACCTGTACCACTTTATGCAGATGCCGCGGCAGAGGAAGCAGCCTATGCACTCAGCCACTGCGGCGCGCGTTTTGTGATCGTCGGTGACCAGGAACAAGTAGATAAAATCGCAGACGTTCGCGAACAAATCACAGAGCTTGAACACGTGATCTACCTAGACGGACGCGGCTTGCGTAAATACGACCACAGTGCGATGACAAGCTTTACCGATCTTCAGGAAGCCGGACGGCAATCGAATCTGGCCGATGAGGTCAACAAACTAAGTTCGGCACAGGGTTATGACAACACCTGTGTGATGCTGTACACCTCCGGTACCACCGGGCGCCCCAAAGGGGTAGTACTTTCTAATCGCAATGTCATAGAAACCTCTCGCAACTCTTCAGAATTCGACAATCTGCGCGCCGGTGATGAAGTGCTGGCTTATCTGCCGATGGCGTGGGTTGGTGACTTCATCTTTTCTATTGGCCAGGCCATGTGGACAGGCTTTTGTGTCAACTGCCCTGAAAGTGCAGACACCATGCAGACCGATCTGCGTGAAATTGGACCCACCTATTTCTTCGCGCCACCACGGGTATTTGAGCAACAACTCACCAGTGTCATGATTCGCATGGAAGATGCCGGTCGATTCAAAAAACGTTTGTTTGATCGCCAAATGGAAGTCAGCCGCAAACTCGGGCCCGACTTGCTGGACGGCAAAGATATCGGTCCACTCGGACGCTTGCGCTATAAACTCGCTAACCTCTTAGTGATTGGTCCGCTAAAAAACACACTGGGTTTAAGTCGGGTACGTGTTGGCTATACAGCAGGTGAAGCAATTGGCCCCGAGATATTCGACTTCTACCGCGCGCTTGGCATTAACCTTAAACAACTCTACGGGCAAACTGAAGCGACGGTATTCATCACGCAACAGCCCGATGGCGAAGTACGCTCTGATACTGTCGGCGTACCTTCACCAGGGGTTGAATTAAAGATCGCAGACAGCGGCGAAGTGTTCTATCGCTCTCCCGGTGTTTTTGTTGAGTACTACAAAAACCCTGAAAGTACCGCTTCTACCAAAGACGTTGAGGGCTGGGTCGCTACAGGCGATGCCGGCTTTATAGAAGAAGATTCCGGCCATCTGCGCATCATCGACCGTGCAAAAGACGTTGGCAAAATGGCCGACGGCAGTTTGTTTGCACCCAAATACGTTGAGAACAAGCTGAAGTTCTATCCGGATATTCTCGAAGCGGTAGTCTTCGGTGGTGATCGCGAATACTGTTGTGCTTTTATTAATATCGATCTAACTGCTGTTGGCAACTGGGCCGAGCGCAATAACATTGCCTACTCGTCTTATCAGGAGTTATCACAGCACCCGCAGGTGCTCGACAGCATTCAAAACCATGTTGCTGAAGTCAACGAATCTGTTGCATCCGACCCGATGCTGGCTGGCTGCCAGGTACACCGCTTTCTGGTATTGCATAAAGAACTCGATGCCGATGACGGAGAGATGACCAGAACCCGTAAGGTACGTCGTGCAGTAGTCGCAGATAAGTTCCATGATCTGGTCGCTGCACTGTACGATGGCTCTTCATCAATTTATACAGAAACTGATGTGACCTATGAAGATGGTCGCAAAGGCAGTATCACCGCTACCCTCGATATACGCGACGCAACAGTGGTAGAACCAATGCAAAAGGCGGCTGCCGGATGACCAACCCCGCAACATCAGATGTACAACCCTACGTTACTGCAGACGGTCGTGAGATTGGTGGGGTAATGATGGATCTGCGCAACATCACGTTGCGCTTTGGTGGTGTTATCGCAATTGACGACATCAGCTTTGATATTCGTGAAGGTGAAATACGCGCAATCATTGGTCCGAACGGCGCTGGTAAGTCTTCGATGCTTAATGTCATCTCCGGTTTTTATAACCCACAGGAAGGAGAACTTTGGTTTCACGGTAAAAAACGCCCTCAGCTAAAACCGTATCAGGTTGCACGCCACGGTATCGCAAGAACCTTTCAGAACATCGCATTATTTGAAGGCATGTCCGTGCTGGACAATGTAATGACCGGACGACTAAGGCAAATGAAGTCTGGCATGGTGGCACAGGCAATATGGATTGGCAAAGCGCAAAAAGAGGAAGTTGCCAATCGCGAATCGGTAGAGAAGATAATCGATTTCCTCGAGATTCAGGCGATACGCAAAACGCCTGTCGGTCGATTGCCTTATGGTTTAAAGAAGCGTGTTGAACTGGCGCGTGCGCTGGCCGCAGAGCCAAAGTTACTGCTGCTGGATGAACCGATGGCCGGTATGAACGTAGAAGAAAAAGAAGACATGAGTCGCTTCATTCTGGATGTAAACGACGAGTTTGGTACCACCATAGCTCTGATCGAACACGACATGGGGGTGGTAATGGATTTATCTGATCGCGTAGTTGTGATGGACTATGGTCGCAAGATCGGTGATGGCACACCCGATGACGTGCGCAACAATCAGGAAGTTATTGATGCCTATCTGGGGGTAGCGCATGACTAACACAATAAAAAAGAACGGAGGCAAAGATCATGTCTGCTGATTTCCTCTACGGCATCGAAGTCATACTTAACGGCTTAATGGCAGGTGTGCTCTATGCACTGGTTGCTTTAGGCTTTGTATTGATCTTTAAAGCCTCAGGTATATTTAACTATGCGCAAGGTGTTATGGCATTGTTTGCTGCCTTAACACTGGTTGGTATCATGGACGGTCAGGTGCCCTTCTCGCATATGATCAACGCCATCTTCGGCACCGAGATTCACCACTTCGGATGGCATGTACCAGCATTGTTTGCAATTGCACTAACCCTTTTCTTTATGGTGCTTTTTGCCTGGGTAGTGCAACGATTTATATTTCGTCATTTGGTCGGACAGGAGCCCATCATTCTATTTATGGCCACCATTGGCCTTGCCTACTTCCTTGAAGGTATCGGTGATTTAATGTGGGGTTCAAATATAAAAACTCTCGCACTCGGCTTACCACAAGGTGGCTCAATGTTGATCGAGCAATGGACATCAGGTTTGGGTGGTGATGACTTTTATGGCTTTTTTATCGATAAGCTCGATATGGTTGCAACCGTGGTTGCCATGATACTGGTTGCCTGCTTAATTCTGTTTGCCCAGTACACCAAACAAGGACGCGCAATGCGCGCCGTGGCCGACGATCATCAGGCAGCACTAAGCGTTGGCATTTCATTGAACTTTATCTGGGTACTGGTGTGGTCACTCGCCGGACTTGTCGCTCTTGTTGCAGGGGTTATGTGGGGCGCTAAATCCGGAGTGCAGTTTTCACTGTCTTTGATTGCACTCAAGGCCCTGCCCGTTTTAATGCTCGGTGGCTTCACCTCTATTCCCGGCGCCATTGTCGGAGGTCTTGTAATTGGTGTGGGTGAAAAATTATTCGAATACACTATCGGCGCACCCTTTTTGGGTGGCGCTACAGAAAACTGGTTTGCCTACATGCTGGCACTGATCTTTTTGGTTTTCAGACCACAAGGCATGTTCGGGGAGAAAATCATTGAACGCGTTTAAACAAGATTTATCTCGCCCTGGCTTA
>CAYPDN010000002.1:18738-21020 GCA_964409445.1 uncultured Granulosicoccaceae bacterium | reverse complement strand
TATATAGACCCAGGTTATATAGACATGGGGAGGCTTGCTGATGCTTTATCGTGAGGCCGGTGATTTTAAAACCACCTATCAAAAAGACAGCCAGACTTTTCCAATAGCCTTTGATCGCTATCGCTACTGGCTGGTAATGGCGATTGCTTTTTTGGTTATTCCGTTTTTCATTAACGATTACTGGGCAAATTCGCTTTTTGTACCGTTTCTTATCTATTCGATAGCAGCTATCGGGCTAAACATACTGACCGGCTACTGCGGCCAGGTGAGTCTCGGTACCGGTGGCTTTATGGCAGTGGGTGCTTACGCCTGTTACAAGCTAATGACTGCCTTCCCCGACGTATCTATTATTATCCACGTGTTACTGTCTGGTGTTATCACTGCAGCTGTTGGTGCAGCATTCGGCCTGCCATCACTGCGTATCAAAGGATTTTATCTGGCCGTGGCAACTCTTGCCGCACAGTTCTTTTTAGTCTGGCTGTTTAATAAAGTGGCGTGGTTTTACAACTACTCTGCCTCGGGTCAGATCAGTGCACCGGAAAGGTTGGTAGCAGGCATTCCAGTGACCGGTCCACAAACAGCACCCTGGGCGCAATATCTGATATGCCTGGTGTTCCTGACAGCCTGTGCACTACTGGCTCGCAACCTGACTCGCGGCACTATCGGTCGCTCATGGATGGCCATACGAGACATGGACATTGCAGCAGAGATCATTGGGGTTAACCCGTTAAAAGCCAAGTTGTCCGCGTTTGCTGTTTCATCTTTCTTTATTGGTATTTCAGGTGCGCTTTTCTTTGCCGTCTACCTGGGCGCTGTTGAGGTTGGTGAGGTGTTCGGCATACAGAAGTCATTCATTGTGTTATTCATGATCATCCTGGGTGGCCTCGGTTCTATTTTTGGAAGCTTCGCAGGTGCGGCTTTTCTGGTCATGCTGCCCGTAATTTTAAAGATTGTTGGTGTCGATTTATTAGGCTGGCCTACCGATATGGTGGCCCACCTGCAGTTAGTTATTATCGGAGCCTTGATTATGTTTTTCTTAATCAAGGAACCACACGGCTTTGCGCAGCTATGGCGCGTGGCCAAAGAAAAACTACGGCTATGGCCGTTCCCTTATTAATACCGCCGCTAACGGCACACTATCGGTAAAACCTTGAGGAGAATAACCCGATGAAAATGAAGACAATGGCAGCCCTTGCCACCGCACTGTCACTCACCGCAGGAGCAGCGTACGCTGACCTTGTTATACCGTCACTGAGCTATCGCACTGGTGCTTATGCCGCAGGTGGAATTCCGTTTGCAGACGGATACGAAGACTACTTCAACTTGCTTAATGCGCGTGATGGCGGAATTGGTGGTGAGAAAGTTCGTGTTTTAGAATGCGAAACAGGCTACAACACCGAGAAAGGTGTGGAATGCTATGAAAGTACCAAAGGCGAAGGCGCACTGATTTACCAGCCACTGTCTACCGGCATTACTTATCAACTGATTCCCAAAGCTCAGGCAGACAACATTCCCCTTCACACGATGGGTTACGGCCGAACCTCAGCTGCGAATGGCGAAGTATTTAACTGGGTTTTCAACTACCCGGCGAACTACTGGGATGCAGCAAGCGTGATGGTTAACTATCTGCTGGATGAAAATGGCAACGACCTGAAAGGCAAAAAAATCGCCCTGGTCTATCACAACTCTGCTTACGGTAAAGAGCCGATTCGCACACTCGAAGCACTCTCTGAGCAGCACGGTTTTGAATTCACTCAACTCGCAGTTGACCACCCGGGTCAGGAACAAAAGTCCCAGTGGTTGCAAATTCGTCGCGAGCGCCCGGACTATGTATTGATGTGGGGCTGGGGTGTGATGAATCAGGTGGCAATTCAGGAAGCCGCTAACATCAACTTTCCAATGGAAAACTTCATTGGTAACTGGTGGTCGGGTGCCGAACACGATGTGACTCCTGCAGGTGCTGGTGCTAACGGTTACAAATCACTGAACATGAATCGCGTTACTGATTATCCGGTACTCGCTGAAATTAAAGAGAAGGTGCATGATGCAGGTGACGCGGCCGGTGACGGCAGCAGCCACGGTTCAGTACTTTATGTTCGCGGTATGTATGCCGCCATGCTTGCAGCCGAAGCAATTGCAAAGGCACAGGACATCCACAATGTTGCAGATGTAACACCTGCAATGGTTCGCGACGGTATGGAAGCACTGGAAATTACCGAAGCACGAATGAAAGAACTGGGTATGGAAGGCGTTGGTCCTGAATTTAGCGTGACCTGTCAGGA
>CAYPDN010000002.1:16984-18638 GCA_964409445.1 uncultured Granulosicoccaceae bacterium | reverse complement strand
TTGGAAGTCAATAATATCGAGGTGATATACAACCACGTTATTCTTGTGCTTAAAGGTGTCTCACTACAGGTACCTAAAGGCGGCATTACCGCACTGCTCGGCGGCAACGGCGCAGGTAAAACCACTACCTTAAAAGCGATCTCCAACCTGCTTCACTCAGAACGTGGTGAAGTAACCAAAGGCTCCATTGAGTATCGCGGCAAAACAATTCAGGATTTATCGCCCGAACAACTGGTAAAAAACGGCGTTATCCAGGTGATGGAAGGTCGACATTGCTTCGAACACCTGACTATTGAAGAAAATCTGATGACCGGATCCTACACCCGTCGCGACGGTGGCAAAGCCATCGCGAAGGATCTGGACATGGTATACACCTATTTTCCGCGACTCAAAGAACGTCGCAAATCACAGGCAGGCTATACATCTGGCGGTGAGCAACAGATGTGCGCGCTCGGCCGTGCGCTTATGTCACGACCGGAAATGATCTTACTCGACGAGCCGTCAATGGGGCTTGCACCACAACTGGTGGAAGAAATATTTGGCATCGTCAAGAACTTGAATGAACAGGAAGATGTGTCGTTCCTTTTGGCAGAACAAAACACCAACGCGGCACTACGCTTCGCACACCATGGCTACATATTGGAGAGCGGTCGCGTGGTTATGGAAGGACCAGCAGATGAGTTGCGTGAAAACCCCGATGTAAAAGAGTTCTACCTCGGCATCTCCGAAGAGGGTCGTAAATCGTTTCGAGATACCCGCAGTTACCGACGTCGTAAAAGGTGGTTAAGCTAATGTCTCAATTTTTACGTGAAGCTCAACAGTTTGATACTGCGAGTAAGTTGTTTGGCAAACCGGAATTAAAAACACCGGCAGATTTAGCTACCCTGCCTGTACTGCGCAAAGACGAGTTTGCGAAAAAGCAATCTGTGCAACCTCCTTTCGGTGGCATGACAGTCGAGAACGCCAGCCACATTTTTCAGTCACCCGGGCCAATTTATGAGCCCGGTGGCATCACAAGTGACTGGTGGCGCTTTGGACGTTTTGCCAAAGCCATTGGTATCAGTAAAGAAGACATTGTCCTAAACACGTTTTCCTATCACTTCACACCCGCTGGAGCGATGTTTGACAGTGCCGCCGTCGCCGCAGGTGCTACTGTTTTTGCAGCAGGTCCCGGCCAATCTACACAGCAGGCAGAAGTTGCTGCCACCCTTGGTGTTACCACCTACGCGGGCACACCAGACTTTCTAAAAACGATACTAAGTAAAGCTGACGAACACGGACATGATCTTAGCCGCCTTAACAAAGCGGCTGTATCAGCGGGACCACTGTTCCCACAGTTACGTGATGAATACGCAGACAGAGGGATCGTCTGTCGTCAATGCTACGGCACCGCTGAAGCTGGATTAATTTCATATGAAACTGAGGACATGATTGACGGCATGATCATCGACGATGATGTAATCGTAGAGATTGTGACTCCCGGTACCGGTGATCCACTACCCGCAGGTGAAGTCGGTGAAGTACTGGTCACGGTATTAAACCCGAACTACCCTTTGCTTCGATTTTCAGTAGGTGATCTGAGCGCCATCATGACAGAAGCAAACGCCTGTGGTCGTCCGAAGCTGGTTGGCTGGCGCGGTCGCGCCGATCAATC
>CAYPDN010000002.1:15209-16884 GCA_964409445.1 uncultured Granulosicoccaceae bacterium | reverse complement strand
CAGCTATGGCTTTAGAATTGCGTCCTGCCCCATTAACGGGCGCAATGCCTCTGGCACTGTGATGCTTCCGTCAGATTGCTGGTAGTTTTCAAGAATAGCCACCAGCGTTCTGCCAACCGCAAGCCCCGAACCATTCAGTGTATGCACCAGCTCAGTATTGCCTTCATCATTGCGATAGCGTGCTTTCATTCGTCTGGCTTGAAAGTCAGTGCAGTTGCTGCAAGACGATATTTCACGGTAGGCATCCTGACCCGGTAACCAAACTTCGACATCGTAGGTTTTACTTGCAGCAAACCCGGTATCACCACCGCACAGAGTCACAACGCGGTAAGGCAATTCCAGCTTTTGCAAAACCGCCTCTGCATGACCCACCAGTTTTTCAAGCGTATCCCATGAATCATCAGGGCGCACGACATGCACCATTTCAACTTTCTCAAACTGATGCTGGCGAATCATGCCGCGAGTATCTTTACCGTAGGAGCCAGCTTCCGATCTGAAGCATGGTGTATGTGCTGTCAGACTTATGGGCAGTTCAGTTTTTTCAAGTATTTTATCTCTGACCAGATTGGTTAATGGCACCTCTGAAGTTGGAATCAGGTAGTAGTTGCTGTCACCCTCAAGTGCGAAAAGATCTTCACCGAATTTAGGCAGTTGCGATGTACCAAGCAATGAATCTGCATTGACAATGTAGGGCACATTCATCTCGGTATAACCGTGCTCAGTGGTATGCAGGTTGAGCATGAACTGTGCGATACAGCGATGCAGCTTTGCAATTTCATTACGCATAACAACAAAGCGTGACCCGGTCAGTAAGGAGCCTGCGGCAGCATCAAGGCCTTTGTTTTCAGTAAGGTCTACATGATCGAGAACATCAAATTCAAACTCACGTGGTGTACCCCACTTGCGAATCTCTTCGTTATCTTCCTCACTCTTCCCGGCAGGCACTGACTCGTGCAGCAGATTGGGAACCGCCAGAGAAATATCACGCAGGTTGCCCTGTAGTTCTGCAAGATCCTGTTCGCAACGCTTAAGTTCCTCACCAAGATCATTCACCTGAGCAAGCAATGGTTCAATATCATCGCCTTTGGCTTTTGCCGCACCGATTTCCTTTGAACGAGTGTTTCTTTCGGCTTGCAGATCCTGAGTTTTTACCTGCAGATCACGACGACGAGCCTCCAACCCCTCAACGGCCTCGGTATCCAGCTCATAGCCGCGTCGACCCATTTCTTTGGACAGCAGCTCCAGATCTGTTCGGAACAGTTTTGCATCAAGCATGTAGGTGGTTTATTACTCTCAATAGATAGAACCAAGTATAGCAACTTGCCCAATAAAGCCACAGGCAAATATTGCCGGGAAGAGGCTTGGAAGTGTCCGCAACAGAAGCGTCTTCACACAGTGCGAAACAGGAATAGCTCCAGGGTTAAAACATCACATAACGTGATAATCCAACACCTTACGCAGGGTATCCGGAAACCAGAAACTATCTGAACTTTGTTGAGACTGCCGTGCCGAGCAACATGCCGAGAACCACAGCCAAAAGGCAGAGAATGACATTCAGCAGTATATTCATCACTGCAGACTTCAAGTGACCTGCCTGCCAGAGTTGCATTGTTTCCAGCGAAAATGCAGAAAAAGTGGTGAATGCCCCCAACAAGCCAGTTTGAAAAAACAATTT
>CAYPDN010000002.1:0-15109 GCA_964409445.1 uncultured Granulosicoccaceae bacterium | reverse complement strand
AAAATGCAGAAAAAGTGGTGAATGCCCCCAACAAGCCAGTTTGAAAAAACAATTTCGACCCCTGTGACACTGCTGGATCAAGCGACACTGCAGGATCAAGTGACATTTTAGGATCGAGGAAAAAACTACTCGCCAGCAGACCAATCAGAAACGAACCGGAAACGTTGGCTACCAGCGTACCGACAGGAAAACTTAACGCGCCCGCAGACAAAAACTTGACGAGCAGATACCTGAAAGTCGCACCACAGGCACCACCGAGAGCCACCCAAAAAATAGCCATCAGTCGTTCAACGCAGCGCAACAGTGAAGCTGGCTAAACAAGGCACGGACGATGCTTACATAAGCCGATCTTTGCGAGGCAGACATGATGAAATCGCTCAAATTTACTTCGTTGGTACTGGCACTGGTATTGTCACAAACGGCAGGTGCGAATGCTTTGTATTCCTGGAAGCATAAGGATGGTACACCAACCTTTTCGCCAGACCCACCGCCAAAAGGCGTGCCTTTCGTAATTGTCGGCCCGGACCTCAAACCGATCCCGCAGCCACTACCCGGATTGCAACAGAGCAATGGCCAAAGTAATGGGCAAAACAACAATAGCCCGACTCAGCCCGTTGCACAGCAAAGCGCACCGCAATCTTCCACCACAGCATCGAGCAATGTGGCACCCCCGAAAAGAGCAACCGATGTCGTTATGACACCAGCCCCAGGGTCACTGAACACTACGGCTCAGCAGCAAAACACACCGGCATCTGCACCGAAGCCTGACTGGAAGCCCGTGATGTACGCTGACGACCCCAACCCCGGTCGAAAGACATCAGTTACCAAAACACGCAGCACGGAAGCAGCCTCCCCGGCTGATCAGGTCTCGGTAGAATGCCTCGACGTTAAACAACAAGTACTATTGCTTGAGAGCAAATTCGCCAACGCTGAAACCGCCGCGGAGATGGATGCGGCTATCGTGAGTCTTAGCTCCTACAAAAGGCACAATAAAGGGCTCTGCGGACTTTAAACCCACAGCTCTGGATCACATCTGCCAAATCAGTTCGGTGATTAGTAGAGCAGTCCGATGATCAATACAGGGTGATTACAGGCAGTTGGTACGACGTACTTAAACGTCAGTGGCCCCCTGCCGGTTATCAGTCATCGTTTCACCTGCCTTCAACGTTTTGTAGCCAAACACAACACGGTTAATGGTTGTCAGCACGCAGATAAACGCAAACACACCGGCTATCAGTGAAAAGTATGTCGGTAACAGGCACATCAGCACAAAGCAGATGATTGTCTCCGAGCCTTCTGCCAGTCCATTCAGATAATAAAAACTCTTATAAGCAAAGTCCGGATGCTGGATATTGCGCTTCTCAGCCATTGAAGAAAACGCCAGGAAGCTGGCACCCGTGCCGACAAAACTAGCAACAAGAATTGCTGCCGGCAAAGCGTTGGACGCCGGGTTCGCAAAGGCGAAACCCAATGGAAAAGACGCATAGAATATAAAATCCAGGGTGATATCGAGAAACCCTCCGGCATCCGTTTGCAGCTTTAGTCGCGCAACCTCTCCATCAAGCCCATCCGCAATGCGATTTAGAAGCAGCAGTATCAGTGCAACGGTGTAGTTACCGGTAGCCACCATGACCACCCCGAGCATTCCCAGTGCAAACCCTGCCAAACTTACCTGGTCCGCTGTAACACCAGCTCGCAGCAACACACCCGCTATTTTTTTTAGTGGTGGCTTTACAATCGGAACTAAATGTTTATCAAGCATGTGCGCTTTTAATACTCAAAGACTTGTCTGTTGCAGCTCTGTCGCGGGTGCCGAAGTTAAGCCGGATCACTGTAGCTAAAAATGCCGGGCTGATACAGCAGAGTTTGCTTTGAATTACTTTCAATTGTCAGATGGTTAAATGCTTTGTTAACAAGCACCGTCGAACTCAGGTGTTGTATACAAGAGCGTTTGACTGAGCCTGCGATAATAGCAAAGGCAGGGGTTTCAATTCACCTATAAGGCATCGTGAAAACCTAAAAGTTCTTGTCGTTTGGCTACGGAGCGGCCAGTTTTTAGCTAGTGACGCTCTGAGAACCAGGCTGGTAACGAGAACAGTATCTTCCCAGGCCTCAATCAGCGCTTTCTTAGGCCAGTTTCTTAGGCAGTCCCGGTATTCTCAGACAAATGATGGCCACGGTAGCGCAGGTATCGCAACCACTTGTACAAAAATCTGTTCAGCCGCCATGAATTATCCAGTCCCCGAGTTTTTCGTTGCACATGTGGCTGGCCGTGGATAAGGCCGCTGATCACTTCGGCAGAGCGAGCATCGTGATAGACGCGCAGCATGAGATCAGGTTCGGCTATCGCTCGCGGAGAATCCTCTTCCGTGTTAACAAAACGATAGGTCAGGCGCAGTGTGCTGGTGTACGGGGTTTGTTCACTGAGGTGCATATACAGTGGCAGGCAGCCGGCTACAGTAGAAACACGGGCCTGGGGATCGGCGCTTTTCAGATCGGGAATAAGCAACCTGAGCAGGACATAATTCTGCTCGTACAGCTCCATCAGGTTGCTAAAGCGACCTGTGGTTTTTGCTTTTTCCTGTACCGGACAGTACATCCAATCACTCGTGTTCGTGTGCCGACGTATTGTAGGTCATACGCTCGGTAAAAGCCGGGCTTTGTACGAATAACCGAAATATCCACACATCTCGCCCATTCGTTGCCAACCAGTAGCAGTATCAGGCAGCCAGACAAAACGACAAAAACATCCGACAATCTTACAAATTGTTTCAATAATGCCTCATACCCTTTAAACTTGAGGGAATGGCCCATAAATTGACTGACGAGCCGGTGCTTTAGGTCCGTATTGGGCTAATCGCACCTGACCCGACCACGATTAAGAAGAGAGTGAATGGCGAAAGAAGAAGCAATTGAAATGGAAGGCACTGTGGTAGACACACTGCCTAACACCATGTTCCGAGTAGAGCTGGAGAACGGTCATGTAGTGACTGCACATATCTCTGGCAAAATGCGCAAACATTACATCCGAATCCTGACTGGCGACAAGGTGACTGTGGAGATGACTCCCTACGACCTCTCCAAGGGTCGGATCACCTATAGAAGCCGTTAGCGCAACTTCTCATGCGCATGTAATTTACTCGCCTTCTCGGCTGGACCTTCGATCACCGAGAAATTACCGCATCAGACGTTCAACTAAATGCATCATAAGAGAGGCACGCTTTATGAGCGTGCCTTTCTTTTTTCTACATTATAGAAATGTGGAGTTAGAAAAAAATGTTAACGTGGCTCAACGGTGAATTCTATCGTTTGTTCACTTGGCGGTTGCGAGAAGCGAAGTAACAGATTGCCAGTCTGTGCCTGAGCAAAATCAACATCTGTAGATGAAACAGAGTTTGTAGATTGGTGAAACAGGATTGCACGCTCCGTACGAAGATCATTGGATTCGTTGTTTACGGAGACTGTAATGCCAGAGTTATCCGGATCCCCGGCAACCGCAGATGCACTAAGTGTTAAGCGATAGGCTCCTGCAGGTAATTCATTTACAAAGTAGAATTGATTATCTTCAGTATCTCTTATGTTGAAAGATTCTGTTGTGCCGATTGATGTTACTGAGGTGGAAAAGCAATTTACAATTTTAGGTGTAGGAATTCTGTCATTGATACTATAAAACGCAAGATCATAGGATTCCAACTCTTCCAATGTACTCGTTACTTCAAATACGTCGGATTCAGCGTCTACCTCGACGACTGCGATTTGGCGAGCGAAAGAATCAACCTCATCAATTTCAATTATTGGAGTACTGCCGCCACCCGGTTGTGAGATGGTCAGGTTGCGTGTTGCGCTGTCAAAGGAGAAGACACGAAAGGCTTCAGCAACAACAATATAAGTTCCAGCCGGCACTTCCAGTCTCCAGAAATTAGCGCGAAAATCATCCTGAGTCCCGGCTCTGCCGCCAAGCACTGTGCGCGGAGGAACGTTGACCGGGTTAGTCAAAGTGCCTCCAGCATCGAAATCTGACGATGACCTTTCACAATCCCCAAAACTCAAGCCTTCTATCTGCGAACCCAGATCACCAAGCTCACCTGCCGCTGTGAGTCCAACAATGTCTGAGGGTTCAACGGTATCAACGGATCCATTATTATCAGAGGTTGGGCTAATTTCAGAATCACTACCACATGCACCCAGGAGAACCGGAAGGATTACTATTAAGCAGAATAGCTTTGCACGCATCATCTTTCTTTACCCTCTATCGTTCTATCGGTTGGTATCTGCTAACGCCATAAAAGTAAGGCGTTTGCTTTGTAGTATCCCCAGCCTTCAACCAGGTATCTGGCAAAAAGCGATCTCAACAACTACAGTAGCACACTGTTAAAATGCACTATACCATGCAGCGCCCAAATAACCGTGGTTTCCAGACCCTCAACTATCACCACACGCGAAAAAAAAGGCACACTCCACGAGTGTGCCTTTCTGTTTGCAGCCAGTAAGTCAGATGCTAGACGGGAGCTGCGACTTGCTCTATTTCAAAGGTCAGCTCACCGAACTCATCAACCAGTACCTTCACCTTACCGCCCTTCGACAGGTCACCGAACAAGATATCATCGGCAAGCGGCTTCTTGATGTTTTCACGTATGATGCGGCTCATTGGCCGGGCACCCATCTTTGCATCAAAACCATTGTCCGCCAGCCAGCCTTTGGCTGAATCGGTAATGTCTATCTCAACGTTCTTTTCGTTCAACTGTTCTTCGAGCTCGAACAGGAATTTATCTACAACGCTGATAATGGTGGTTCGATCAAGCGGACCAAACTGCACAATCGAGTCAAGACGATTTCTGAACTCAGGCGTGAAGAACTTGTTGATAGCCTCCATTCCGTCTGTTGAGTGATCCTGCATTGTGAAACCAACTGACGGACGACTGATTGACTCAGCACCGGCGTTAGTAGTCATAATAAGAATCACGTTGCGGAAGTCCGCTTTGCGACCGTTGTTATCAGTTAGTGTACCGTGATCCATAACCTGTAGTAACAGGTTGAATACATCAGGGTGCGCCTTTTCAATTTCATCAAGCAGCAACACGCAATGCGGATTCTGTATAACTGCATCTGTCAACAGACCACCCTGGTCATAACCGACGTAACCCGGAGGAGCACCGATTAAACGGGAAACCGTATGTCGCTCCATGTACTCAGACATATCAAAGCGCATGAACTCAATACCCATGACTTTGGCAAGCTGCTTGGTGACTTCTGTTTTACCAACACCGGTAGGACCTGCCAACAAAAAGCTACCGATAGGTCGATCATCAGGACCAAGACCAGAGCGGGACATCTTAATAGCTGACGCCAGTTGTTCGATTGCAGGGTCCTGACCGAACACAAGCATGCGAAGGTCACGGCTCAGGTTCTTAAGCTTTTCCATGTCAGTTGATGACACGCTCTTTTCAGGTATGCGTGCAATCTTTGCAATAATAGTTTCAATGTCTTTAACACCAATCGATTTCTTTGAAGCCTTGGGATTCAAACGTCTGCTTGCACCAGCTTCATCAATGATGTCGATAGCTTTGTCTGGCAGGAAGCGATCGTTAACATAACGGTCAGACAACTCAGCAGCTGCTTTAAGAGCATTGCTTGAGTATTTTACATCATGAAAATCTTCGAAGTTGTCTTTAAGTCCCTTGAGGATCTCAACAGTTTCGGAAACCGAAGGTTCAACAACATCAACCTTCTGAAAACGCCTGGTAAGCGCGCGGTCTTTCTCGAAGATACCACGGAATTCCTGATACGTTGTGGAACCAATACACTTCAATTCACCCGTTGCCAGCATTGGCTTGATAAGATTGGATGCATCCATTACACCACCGGAGGCAGCACCTGCACCGATAATAGTGTGGATTTCATCAATAAAGAGTATCGCACCCTCTTCCTGTTGCAGCTGACCGAGAATCGCCTTAAGACGTTTCTCGAAATCACCGCGATACTTGGTACCGGCAACCAATGCACCGAGATCAAGTGAATAGATTGTGCTGCCGAGCAGTACTTCAGGCAAATCACCCTGAACGATCTTTAATGCCAGACCTTCTGCAATGGCAGTTTTACCAACACCGGCTTCACCGACCAGCAATGGATTGTTTTTTCTACGGCGACAAAGAATTTGCGCTGAGCGTTCAATTTCTTTTTCGCGGCCAATAAGCGGATCGATCTTGCCTTCTTTGGCTCTGTTGTTCAGATTAGTGGCGTATTTGTCGAGCGGAGAAACTTCAGCCTCACCCTCTTCCATACCCGCCTCATTTGAGAGGTCTTCAAGCTCACCTTTGTCTTCGTCAGGAATCTTCGAGATACCATGCGAGATGTAATTCACCACATCGAGACGAGTAACGTTTTGCTTGTTTAATAAATAAACTGTGTGAGAGTCCTGCTCGCCAAAAATCGCGACCAATACGTTGGCACCGGTAACTTCTTTTTTGCCAGACGACTGAACATGAAATACCGCACGCTGCAGCACTCTTTGGAAACCCAGCGTCGGCTGTGTTTCACGGTTGTCGGTATCATCAAGCAGAGGAGTATTCTCATCGATGAATTCAACCAGTTCCACGCGCAACGATTCCAACTCACCACCGCAGGAGCGTAGCACCTGGGCCGCAGTCGGGTTGTCGAGCAACGCAAGTAGCAGATGCTCAACCGTCATGAATTCATAACGCTTTTCACGTGCTTCTTTAAAAGCGTTGTTCAACGTGAATTCGAGTTCTTTACTCAGCATCTCACGAATCTCTCTGTGTAGTTATTTATTATTGTAATCTTCATATCTGACTAAACTTCCGCCTCCTCCATATCACACATTAAAGGATGCTGATTGTCACGTGAAAACTGGTTCACATGGACAACTTTTGTTTCTGCCAAATCTCGGGTGAATACCCCACAAACACCCTTACCCCTGTTATGCACATGTAGCATGACCTGCGTCGCCTTCTCACGATCCATACTAAAAAAACTCTCAAGCACCTTCACGACAAACTCCATGGGTGTGTAGTCATCGTTAAGTATGACCACCTGATACATCGGTGGTTTCTTAAGCATGGGTTTGGCAACATCAACTGCCGTTCCCGTATCTTCGGAATACTCTTTGTCAGTCATAGACCTACGTTAATTCTGTCGACAATATTGGTTACATCTTAAGTAAAACATCGCGAATGCAGGAGCTAATTTCCGCTTTCTGTGATCGCTATGCCTCTGATATTACTGGGTTTACCCACGTCGGACACAAAAACTGCCAATCATTCAAATATGGCGTCTGTGACTCAGATTCAACCCAGCGATAAAAACAAGCGCACATTATCGCGTACCAATGACTAACTGACATCAGTATGCGAGGGCAAAACTGACTGTCAGCTTGCTGCGGCAAACTCTGCCCTGACTCCGGAAGCACCAGCTCCGGCTTGCAGAAAATCACCCGGAAAATCGTCTACCATTATCACTTTTCTGGTGGCCACAGCAGCATCGAGCAGCACTTTTGCGTCAGAATCAGATAAATCACCCGATTTCACTAACCCGGCTACCCAATCCGGGTAGTCCTGATCATATGGCTGCTTAAATCCGTTTTCGTTCAGTGTTTTCGCAATTGGATCTGCAGCAACAGAAAGCTCCATGGCGACTTCAAGGCAACCGGTGACATCATCGGGATCCCGACTGATGTACAGCGCGTCGGTGAGTCTGTCACGTGCCTCGCCCGGTGTCAGTAGCAATTTAGCAACCTCACGGCCGAGTTTATCATTGGGAGTTCTGAATCTGCGTCCCAACGGGAAAATTACGCCGCGCAGTATGAAACCGACCCACGGACTAGGGAAGTTTCTCAATATTTGATCAAGCGCCACTTGCGTGTGGTAGATGCAATATCTCGCACTCCACTCGACCAGTGGCCAGTCAGCCTCCGGCCGGCCATCATCTTCATAACGCTTAAGTACCGCAGACGCCATATACATATAGATAAGCCCGTCCGCAAACCGGCCAGACAGCTTCTCTTTACGCTTCAGGGCACCGCCTAAAAACAACAGCGCAAAGTCGGCCAGAAAGGAATAGCCGGCACTCATTCGAGCGAGCCTGCGATAGTACTTGGCAGGCTTGCCACGGACAGGTGACTTTGCAAATCGACCACGGGTCAGACCATGAAACATAGCTTGTGCACCGCTGCTTATTGCGTAGGCGATGTGGCCGGTCAACGCTTCGTCGAACTTGTCTACCGCTTCTTCTTTATCTTCAATCGCAGCCGCTTCGATCTCCGCTACCAGGTGCGGGTGACAACGCATTGCACCCTGCCCGAAAACTATCATACTGCGGGTGAGAATATTTGCACCCTCAACAGTGATACCGACAGGCACTCCCTGGTAGCCGCGGGCAAGGTAGTTACTCGGACCCATGCAGATTCCTTTACCGCCATGAATGTCCATCGCATCGTTTATAACCTGACGCATTTTGTCAGTATTGAAGTACTTGAGGATGCCACTGACAACAGAGGGCTTCTCGCCCTGATCAAGCGCTGCACAAGTCAGCCTGCGACCCGAGTCCATCAGGTAAGTTAGTCCACCGATTCGCGCCAGTGCTTCTTCAACCCCTTCAAAATTGCCAATAGGAATGTTGAACTGCTTGCGCGTTCTGGCATAAGCACCGGTAAACCTTGAAGCAGACATACCAGCTGCAGCACCGGATGAAGGCAACGAAATACCACGCCCGACAGACAATGACTCCATCAACATACGCCACCCCTTACCGAGGTTATCCTGACCACCGATAATCCACTCCATCGGCACAAACACATCTTCACCACTGTTCGGTCCGTTCATGAATGACTGATTCAACGGAAAATGTCTGCGCCCGATTGAAACGCCATCGGTATCTGTCGGGATGAGTGCGCAGGTAATACCCAATTCTTCTTCACCACCCAGCAAGCCATCAGGGTCATAGGCTTTAAAAGCCAGACCAAGAATTGTCGCAACAGGACCGAGCGTTATGTAACGCTTTTCCCAGTTACAACGCAGCCCGAGTGTCTCAACACCATTGTGCATTTGTCTGCAAACAATCCCTGTGTCTGGCATCGCCGCAGCATCAGAACCTGAAGTCGGTCCTGTCAGTGCGAAGCAGGGAATTTCTTCACCCACTGCAAGGCGTGGCAGAAAGTGCTTTCGTTGCTCATCAGTACCGTAGTGCAGCAACAGCTCTGCCGGACCCAGTGAGTTAGGCACCATTACTGTAGAACCTGCGGTCACGCTTCTGGCAGAAATTCTGGTCACTACCGCAGAGTGGCCAAAGGCACCAAAACCAAGTCCGCCATATTCTTCCGGAATCACCATACCGAAAAACTTGTTCTTTTTGATGAAGTCCCAGATGTGCGGTGGAAGATCGTTGTGTTCGTAGGTGATCTCCCAGTCATCGAGCATCGCGCATAGCTCGTTAGTCGGGCCATCGAGAAATGCCTGCTCTTTGGCAGACAGTTTCGCCACCGGCGTCGACATCAGTTTTGACCAATCCGGGTTGCCACGAAATAGCTCTGCTTCCCACCAGACAGTCCCCGCTTCTATCGCATCTCTTTCGGTTTGCGACATCGGCGGCAGCGCTGAACGTACATAACTCAGCAGCGGGCTGGTAAGGATTTTTTTTCTGATCCCGGATACATTCAAAAGCACAGCAACGGCGATAAATAACAACGCCAATACCACGGTCGCAATGGTTCCGATACCGGTCAGAAAAAATCCCAATAGTGCCGCGCCGAAAACAACGGTAATTGACAGCAGGGACTGCGGGAAAGTCGCCAGCACAAAAGTGGCGGCAAGGATGATCAAAAGCCAGATTAAAAACGTCATTTACAAAGTCCGAATGTGTATCTACAGAGTCTAGCTGCTACTGGCGGTTACACTACCTGTTTAAGCCTGACAATCAGGTGAAAATTCAAAAATTGAATCCCGCAACACCATAAAGCACAATGGATGGGAACCGGTGATTTACCCGAAGGTATTGCCAGTTGTTGACAATTAACGCCATAGTGGCCCGAAGGCATGCTCTCGATGGAAAATGAATTCAAAAAAATTATCGAACAAATTGGCGAAGATCCCGCTCGTGAGGGGCTCGTTAAAACACCCGAGCGCGCGTCTCGGGCGATGTCATTTCTAACTCAGGGATACGGTCAAACACTTGACTCTATTCTCAACGGCGCTGTGTTTGAATCTGACAGCGACGAGATGGTAATTGTCAAAAATATCGAGATGTATTCGATGTGCGAGCATCACCTGTTGCCGTTCATTGGCAAGTGCCATGTCGCCTACCTGCCGCAGGGCAAAGTCATCGGCTTGTCAAAGGTCGCCAGAATCGTAGATATGTTCGCCCGGCGGCTGCAGATTCAGGAAAATCTCACCAAACAAATCGCCGATGCTGTGCAAAAAGTCACCGATGGCCAGGGTGTCGGAGTGGTGGTCGAATCCCAGCATCTTTGCATGATGATGCGAGGTGTCGAAAAACAGAATTCAACCATGACCACCTCGGTAATGCTCGGACGATTCAAAAAAGACATCAATACCCGCAACGAATTTTTGAGCCTGATTCGCTAATTCTTAACCCATAAGATTTACGGCGGGTCTGGAGAAACCAACCCCAAAAGCACACAAACTGATTGCTGATAACTGCATTATTTGTCATTATTTCCCCAGATTGATCAATATCCGGCCTTTTTCGGAAAAATGAACACATTTTTGCAGATAATTTCCGAAGTTGGATCGTTGTTGTCCGGCCCGGATCCAGATTTACTCGAAATCGTCATTCTCTCTCTGCGTGTCAGCCTGACGGCCACCTTCTTTGCTTGCCTTGTTGGTTTGCCGCTCGGCGCAGTGCTGGGAATCTGCAACTTCCGCGGCAAATCAGTTATCGCAATTCTGATCAATACCCTAATGGGCATGCCACCGGTTGTGCTCGGATTGATCGTTTATTTGTTGCTGTCGCGCTCCGGCCCAATGGGCTTTTTGCAGTTGTTGTACACACCTGCCGCAATGATCATCGCGCAGTTTGCTCTGGTGCTGCCGATTGTCACTGCTCTGACCCGACAAATCATTGAAGATAGCTGGAGTGATTACCAGGATACGATGCAATCTTTGTGTGTACCTGTTGGTGATTGCATAAAAACGCTGCTTTGGGACAGACGGATCAGCTTACTCACCGCAGGGCTTGCCGGGTTTTCACGCGCTATTTCCGAGGTTGGCGCTGTGATAATTGTCGGCGGCAATATAGATCATCTAACCCGGGTAATGACCACTGCCATTGCACTGGAAACCTCGAAGGGTGATTTACCGCTGGCTCTCGCGCTGGGCGTTATCCTCCTAACGATTGCGCTTGCGGTTAATACGCTGGTGTTCAGCTCACGAACAAGAATCGCCTGATGCTGCCCCTGATCATCAGACAACTCGGACTCACGATTAACCACACGTGCTTACTGCGTGACATTAACCTGGAGCTTAACCAAAGCGGCATCAGCATTATTATGGGACACAATGGTGCTGGAAAAAGTTTATTGCTGCGTTGCATGCATGGACTTTTAAAACCCACTGACGGGTTTGTATCCTGGAGTGGCGAAGATGCTGTGAGTATTAAAAGCAGAAAAAAACAGGCCATGGTATTTCAAAAGCCACTGATGCTTAACCGCAGTGTCGGAGCCAATATTAATTACATTTTAAAGCTACGCGGAAAACCCACGCACCTGTGTCAGGAATATTTAGAGTCCGCAGGCCTTAAAGACAAAACAAAACAACCAGCAAAATCATTATCAGGTGGTGAACAACAACGGCTGGCAATTGCCCGCGCGCTGGCGACAGAACCAGATGTATTTTTTCTTGACGAACCAACCGCTAACCTCGATCCGAATGCGACTCTCAAAATAGAGTCACAGATAAGAGCTGCTGCCAATCAAGCGATCAAAGTTATTATGGTGACGCACGACATTGCACAGGCCAGACGCCTTGCAGACGAAATTATTTTCCTGCACACAGGCTCGTTAGCCGAACACACTGATGCAAAAGTATTTTTTGACAAACCTCAGTCTATTGAGGCGCGCAACTACCTGTCCTCCTACCTGGGGTCAGCCGGAAGCTTCCAGAAAACAAATGAATAACAATACATACAAGTCTTTTACAGCTCTTTTAGCATCGCTATTGCTGTCTGCAGCATCTGCCGAGCAGCAATCTATCCTGGTTCAATCGACTACATCAACCGCCAACTCCGGCCTGTATGACTACCTGCTGCCACACTTTGAATCTGAAACAGGCAGCAAAGTAAACGTTGTGGCCGTAGGCACAGGTCAAGCCATTAAAAATGCCAGCAACTGCGATGCAGATGTATTACTGGTACACGCAAAAAGTGCCGAGGAGAAATTTGTGCAGGACGGTTATGGTGTTACACGCCATGACCTCATGTACAACGACTTTGTGTTAATCGGTCCTGCCAGTGACCCTGCACAAATCCAGCTACAGGCTGATGCTAAAACAGCACTAAAAACCATTGCCGAAAAACACTCGATATTCGCATCTCGCGGTGACAACTCAGGAACACACAAGAAAGAAATACTGCTGTGGCAACAGTCAGGTATTGATCCAACCAAAGATAGCGGCAAGTGGTATCGGGAAACCGGCAGTGGTATGGGTGCAACTTTAAACATTGCGGTCGGCATGGGTGCTTATACAATGACCGACCGTGCCACCTGGATAAACTTTAAAAATCGCAGAGATCATAAGGTTCTATTGGAGGGTGATAAAAGCCTCTTCAATCAGTACGGAATTATTCTCGTCAACAAGGAAAAGTGCCCACACTCAAATACGCAATCCGGCACACAGTTTGTAAACTGGATGATTGGTGAAAAGGGTCAGGCTTTAATTGCGAGTTACAAACTCAAAGGTAAACAGCTGTTCTTTCCCAATGCTACTGACCTACACATCAGGGAAAAATAGTCCTGTAATAAGTAACCTCGGCGCGGCTTCCCGGGATCATGCGATTATTGCTGCGGATAAACAGAGACAACATTAAAAAGATGGTCCGCTCGGTAACCCACAGACTCAGCTACCTTCGCTGTAAACACAGCGCCAGTGCAGAAATTTATAAACTCCTGCATAGGTGGTTCAAACCAGAATCGTCTGTCAATGAGCAAGTCCAGTGACTCCTCCAGCAGGGGAATAAATTCAAGCTCATGCAGCCTCGCTAGCGATTCAAGACCTAATCCACAGTCCGCCTGGTCTGCATCAATTGCCAATACCAAATCCGCTTCGCTCCTGGCCGTCAGCGCAACATTGAGATCAGTCGGTGAAAGCGAATCTTCAGCTAACAAATGCTCAAGCAACAGCTGACTGCCAGCGCCTGACTGCCGAAGTGCGATGCGCGGGGCGTTCTTGTTCTTCGCAATATCCTTTAAGCTTTTAATGCTAAGACCAGGCTTTACTATCAAACCGCGTTGTCGCGTAACCCATTTGACCAACACCAATGGCTCATCGTTAATACGCGATGTGGCAGCATCTTTATTCCAGGTTTTGGTTGGCGAAGAATAGATATGTATTGCACCAACAGAGGCTTGGCCATTTGCCACACGCTCTAAACCGTCAGCACTGCCATCGAATAAGGTTGGTATGCCGCACTGCGACTCCCTGATGGCCCATTCAAGTAGTGGATCGTGAGAGCCTGCAAACAAACTCTGCGGTGTCTGCTGCACTGCTTCGTCATCACCTGAAGAGTGCTTTGACAACCAAAGCTGTATTGCACGACGCGAAAATAAAAGCTTTCCTGTTGCACGTGTACATGGAATCAATTGTTCTGACGCCATGTCATAAACTTTGCGCTCCTTAATACGCAACAACTCTGCGACTTCTTTAGTGGTCAGGTACTCGCTATCCATTGCCACTATCCGTTGCCACTGGCCGGTGTCTTCATAGTTGCTTCTTCACATCTGGCGGCAACATTTTTGCTGTTTACTTCATCAGCGGTTTGCCTGACCACTGCCAGTGCTCTTTGCACCGTGTGCAGACCCGCACCTTCAACCCACATGGTTTCACTAAGCATGCGTCGCCATAAGCGCCCTCCGGGTCTGGCATGGAATAAACCGAGCATTGGCTTCAGGAGTCTTCCCAGCGGCACACCATTCGCAAGCTGCGATTCGATATACGGATAACAGTCCTCTACCACCTGATAGCGTGACCGATGATCTACAGCGTCGCCGTAGTACAGATGATCCACCTGACTCAGCAGCCACGGGTTACTGCACACTTCGCGACCGAGCATTACGCCATCCAGAGATTCACCAGACGCAAGTGCCTGTTCGTGGTTCGACAAACCGCCGTTTAGAACAAACTGTTTATCCGGGTACATGGCTTTTATCTGTTCGACGTATTCATAACGCAGTGGTGGGATGTTGCGGTTTTCTTTCGGACTTAAGCCGTCGAGCCAGGCCTTACGCGCATGTACAACAAATAGATCGCAACCAGCATCTGCGACAATTTCCACGAAACGTTTAAACGGTTCGAATGAGTCGTCTCTGTCTATTCCTATCCGGCACTTTACGGTTACCGGGATACTGACCGCAGACTGCATCGCAGTAACACACTTTGCGACCAGTTCCGGCTCTGCCATCAAGCACGCACCAAAGCGACCGCTTTTTACACGATCGCTTGGACAACCACAGTTAATATTCACTTCGCTGTAGCCGTACTGCTCCCCTATTGCGGCGCTCTCCGCCATTAACTGCACATCACTGCCTCCCAGTTGCAGTGCAACAGGAAGCTCGGTTGCATCAAAATCCAACAGATGCGTGCGATTACCGTGAACAATTGCCGCTGCGGTGATCATTTCTGTGTACAACAAGGCTTTTTTTGACAACACGCGATGGAAACTACGACAGTACCTGTCAGTTATTTCCATCATGGGTGCAACAGAAAAGGTTGGAGCAACAGAAAACGATGTATTGCCAGGGCTGGCGACACCATTTTTAACCATTGAGTCTTGTAATCGGTTATCCAAGCAGGGATCCGTATTCGAGTTGAAAAAGCGGGTGTGTCAAATTGTAAGAACAACAGTTTTTGCAACCACAACAATGGTA
>CAYPDN010000001.1:36468-40058 GCA_964409445.1 uncultured Granulosicoccaceae bacterium | reverse complement strand
CAGTATTTTCGATTCCAGTTGTGCCAGTCGTTCCATTTCGATTTGATCCACTACTGTACTTAATTAATATAGAAAATCAGGGCATTGAAATTCACGCGATTCGCAGCAGATCGATTCGATGCTATCGTGACATTTTATCTTACCTGAGAAACACAGGAGCTCTTGTATTGTATTTGCCACATCTCCATGACTGAAACGAACTCCCCCTGAGTCTCATGCGAGAGACGATCACGAGCCGTTGAAAAGAAAGTGTTGGGTGTCTTTCATTGCAACACATGTGGCAATGAAAGACTCTCACTGCGGTTGCGGACATAGATCATTGGGAATTCGGAGTGCCGTATATTGGAATTCCAATATTCACTCGATGGGTGTCATTACCATTGCGGGAGCCATACCATCGAGCGAATGTAAGCGAAGCTTAGCTCATTACTCTATAGTACTCCAGCAACATATCGGCACTGCAGTCGCCGACAACAGAAGCGCAGTTTGGAGCTATTGGCTTTAGAGAATGGAAAGACGCACTTGGCTTTACCAGTCGATACTCGTTGTAAAAGCTCACCGGTTGGTCGTTAATTCTGTTGATTTCAATACCGAGAACGCTGCCATCGCAGGTCCAGGTTCCATGCTCTTTCTGGATGATGGCTGCATCTCCTTTACCCTGGATGAACTTAATCCAGTAAGAACCGTCGGCGTTAAGTGCCTTGATTGAACGGCGTTCGCTACTCATTGTATTGTCGTATCTATCGCTTGCCCATGTTCCGAACAAATCGTCGCAATTGAAGTCGGCGAGTGTTGGTGATGAAAATCCGATCAGGAAGAGGAGTGGCAGTAAAAATTTCATTGCTGTATGACTGATTTTTGGAAAGAGGTATGTTCTCACGTTAGGGGCGCGCTTCCGTTGAATGAGCGCATGTAAATGCAACCCAGCCTGGCCCGAGACGTACTTTTTGCTGAGAAATGTGTTGTAGTTGGCACACATCCCTCTGGGTGTAACGCTTATCCGTAAACTGTTGTCGCATCAATCCAGGTACAGAAATAAGATAGGGGGCAGCTGCATTATATAAAGTGTAAGGGCTGTTTCTGCTCGTTTAATTTTGCAAAACGCATCTGTTTATTTTTTTAATTGGCAATTAGAAAAACATTTGGGCAGATCTTTAATTGCGGCACATGTGGCAATGAAAGATCTCAACTATTTTTGGAGTTGGTTAGAAACACTTGAAGTTACAACTCTATCGCATTCACCCGTTTGAATTTTTGAAACCGCCTCGGCTGTGCGGGCTTCTCACTGTCGCGCTTCACTTTACCCCAATCGGCATCCACAACATCGCCAACATATAAATCACCGACACTGTCGAACGCGATACTGTGGGGGGATATGAACTGTCCCGGTGCAAGGCCAGGCCCATCTCCTGTATCGATCCGTGATACCAAATTGCTTTGTTGATCTACCACACTGACAAATGGGCCAAGATTGGGAAAGTCCTGGTTTATCTCTAAATAAGACGCCAACTCACCCACTATGCAGTTGGGGCATGTGCCCGATGTGATTGCCAGTCCGCTTGGGCGATGCATGTTGTTGATCTGTGTTTCGTAACGACCGTTAACATCGAAAACCTGGACTCTGGAGTTTTCTCTGTCCGCCACATAGATCCAGTCATCTTCGTCGCAACAAATATTATGGGGAAGATTGAACTCACCGGGCCCGGTGCCGGGTGAACCCCAGCTACTTAGATGTTTTCCATTGGGATCAAATTTATGGATGCATGCGTTTTGGTATCCATCGGACACAAAGATATCGCCAGAGGACGAAACAGCTGAATGTGTGCACTTGCAAAACGGCATACCGCTCATGAAACCAGAACTCACTCCGGGTGTTCCGATTTCTAATAATAGTTTCCCTTCAAGCGTGAACTTTCGAACCGTGTGATCGAAGTTGTCTGTCAGATAGATGCATTGATCCGGCCCTATAGATGCTCCGTGAGGATTTTCAAATAACCCCTGTCCCCAGGTCGACAATACATCGCCACTTTGACTTAAGACGACCATGGGTGTGCTGCCGCGATTGAACAAATAGACCCTGTCTTTGTCATCTACAGCGATACCCGCAACATCACCGAGAACTAACTCGGGTGGCAAATTTGCCCAGTCTGGAAGCGGCTTATAGGTATGGTGATCTTTACCCAGCGGTTCAGTCATTTCCAATCCACTCTTTTTGGTTTTATTGCTTCGACTTTATTGCTTCAATTGGTGACATAGCGATATGACCAATGTCAGCGTACATAGTCTGCACCGGTTATATCAATCGTGCTGCCTGTCGCGTGTCGAGCTCGTCCGGAAGCGAGAAATACTACTGTCTCTGCAACATCTGTTGGTGGTGTGATTTCTTTCATAGGCAGCGGTTCAACAAGTGCGGCCTCACCGACGGTGGCGATGTGAGCTTCAGCCATGTCTGTTCGCACCCATCCCGGTGCAATGGCGTAAGCCAGTGTTTTATGAGTGTCGTAACTGCGGGCAATGCCTTTTGTCAGCGCAAGCAAACCGCCTTTGGCAGCGCCATAAGCAAGGTGCTCTGCATCGTCCCCCCGATGTGATGAACGGCTGGCCATGTTAATAACAATGCCTTCACCGGATTGCTGATAATGTTGAATAGCCAAACGACAAAAGTCGGCTGGCACTTCAAGGTTCAGCAGCAGATTGCGCTGCCATCCTTGCTGCCATTGTGCAAGGGGTTCAACAGGTGAGGGTACATAGATACCCGCATTGTTTACCAGTGCGTCAATTCGACCACGCCATGCCAAAGCGTCTGACCAAAGCTTTTCCGCAACACCAGGTTCAGCCAGATCGCCGGACAGTGGTAAAAACTTATTTTCACCAGCATCGATTTCTGTCGTATCGAACGCAGATAGTCGGCCCATGTGGGCAGCTACCGACGCACCTTCACGTAATGCTGTTAGCAGAATTTCACGGCCGATGCCTCTGCCAGCGCCAGTTACGAAGATTGTTTTGTTGTTCAGTAACATGTTGTGTTGTCTGTGACTTATCATTGAGTATACTGAAATCACCTAGCCACACAACGAACATAGGCAATACAATTACTAAGCTCATGTTTACTAAACCGGGATGACTAGCAATATGAATCTGGATTATGTGAATTTGTCAGATTTTCCACTGCATCAGCCTGGTTCGGAGTCGTTCCAGCAGCTGGTTGAAGAATGGCGATCGAAGCTGACAACAACGGGTCTGATCAACATTGAAAAGTTTCTCACGCCTGAAGGTGTTGAGCATTTGCGTAGTGAGGTATATGAAAGACTGCCTGATGCGTTCCACAGTGTTCATGGCGCACAAGCCTACTTCGACAAGATGCCCGGGGAGTTTCCAACCGATTCACTGGGCTCGAACACACATTGCCTGGGTCATCACAATCTGCAGGACAGTGCCATGGATAGGCTGTACAAGTGGGAACCGTTAAGAAATTTCATAGCCGCATTAACGGGTAACCCGGAAGTATTTTTACACGAAGACCCAACCAATGCATTGGTCGTGCAGGTTTATAAACCAGGCTGCTGGACCGGGTGGCATTTTGACCGGGC
>CAYPDN010000001.1:24274-36368 GCA_964409445.1 uncultured Granulosicoccaceae bacterium | reverse complement strand
ACAGAGCCCGGAGTCTTTATTAGTGCAGAGGATAGAAAACATATTTATGGACCTTCCGCTCCTGGGCCGGATAGGGCTAAAAAAATTGCAACTAATTAGTTCGTAGAACGTCTGGAATAACCCGGCTATTCACTCAGTCTGGAAGCGTCTTACAGGTATGGCAATCCCGGGGCAGCAGTTCAGTCACCTCCATCCACACTTTAGTGGTTTTCCATTCAAAGAAAAAACGACGCAATGGCGTATCCACTTTGACGGGTGTGATATCACATCTGACCGGAGAAACAGTTTCAGCGGCAGCGGACGTAAGGCGGGAGCAGGTGGCCAATAAGAGATACTCAGGGAACAGTTGGTTCCACTAAAGACTGATGGTAGTCTTGTTAGCGCACAAAGCCATTGTGCCCGGATTGCAGCTTACAGTCCGTAAGCGCCCGGCGGGCATTCATCAATAATCAGAGGAAATAAGATGAAAAACACCGATGATATGTCGTTCGATGAGTTTGACGAATATATCAACCCAAAACCGGATGAATGCGACTTTGATCGTGTTGTAGACCGTGCAATGTCCCGGCGTGATCTGCTCAAAGGGGTAGTGGCATTTGGTGGTGTTGCAGCATTTGGAAATACGCTAATGCCAACGCAGGCCTCAGCCGCAAAAAGTCGATTTGCATTCGAGGGGATTGCAACAAGTACCGCCGACAATATAACTGTACCACCCGGCTATACCGCACGGGTCCTGACTAAGTGGGGGGATCCACTGTGGTCCGACGCCCCGGAATTCGACCATGTCACACGCGGTACGGGCGCAAGCCAGGCAAGAGCTTTTGGTGATAATAACGATGGTATGGAGGTTTACCCTCATGGCAACAAATTTGTTCTCATTGTAAATAATGAGTACTGCAACAGATCAGTCATTTGGGGAAATCGTGCCGAGGGTAAATCAGAAACTGACGATGACATACTGAAGGGCATGAATGCCCATGGTCTTACCGCCGTCGAGATTCAGGAAAATTATGGCACCTGGTCTGTTGTAAAAGACAGCCCTTATAACCGCAGGTTCACACCCGATGTTGAAATGGACATTACAGGGCCTGCCGCCGGCCACGATCTGATGAAAACCAATGCTGACCCGGCCGGCATGGTTGCACGCGGTACCTTTAATAACTGTGGTAGCGGTTCTACTCCATGGGGAACCTACTTAGCTTGCGAGGAAAATTTTAATGGTTACTTCGCAACTGAAGATCAGGAGCACCCCGTTTCCCCCGAAATGAAGCGCTATGGTATCTCGCCAAAAGGCCGGGGCTATGGCTGGCATGAGATAGATGATCGCTTTGATTTAGCGAAGGAATCGAACGAGTATAATCGTCATGGCTATGTCACCGAAGTGGATGCTACTGATCCAACCAGTCGACCGAAAAAACGTACAGCGCTTGGTCGCTTTAAGCACGAGAACGCAGAGGTAGTCGTTAACGGCGATGGTCGCATAGTGGTTTATCTGGGAGACGATGAACGCGGTGAGTTTCTCTACCGGTATGTATCTGAGGGCGTATATGCACCTGGTGCTGAGACTGACTCACTGCTTGATGTAGGCACACTATACGCTGCCAGATTCAATGACGATGGGTCCGGTGAATGGCTGGAACTTTCTCCTGAAGCGACAGGAATGGCCAGCATGGCAGAGATATGCATCCACACCCGTCAGGCGGCGTCTGCTGTTGGTGCAACAACCATGGATCGTCCGGAGTGGGTAGCTGCAAATCCCAAGGCGGCTGAAGTTTACTGCTGTTTAACCAACAACAAAAATCGCGGTGTTAAAGCTAATGCCGGTGGTGATGAGACGCCAGTAAGTGGGCCTAATCCACGTGAAGCAAACAAGTATGGTCAGATTGTTCGCTGGCGCCCTGAAGCCGCCGACCATACCAGCGCATCGTTCATGTGGGATCTGTATGTGTTGGCTGGTAATCCGTCAGTACACACTGACGACAATGCAGGTTCTGACAACATCTCTAAAGGCAACATGTTTAATTCACCGGATGGATTGAAGTTTGATTCAAACGGTATGCTGTGGATTCAAACAGATGGTAACTACTCTAATGAGAAGGACTTTGCCGGTCATGGTAACAATCAAATGTTACTCGGAGATCCGACTACCGGTGAAATCCGTCGTTTTCTGACCGGACCCAAGCAGGCCGAGATCACGGGTCTGACCTGGAGCCCGGATCGCCGCACCATGTTTGTCGGGGTTCAGCACCCGGGTGAGCGCGGTGAAGGACACTGGCCGGACGGTGGTGAAAATTCTACACCACGCTCGGCAATTGTTGCAGTCACTCGTGACGATGGCGGCTTAGTCGGTTAACTTGCAGGTTAATCAACCCACAGGAACACCTGCAGCGTCAGGTGTTCCTTAGGGATGACACTCAGCAAACAGGCTTGTGGGTTTAACGCAGCGAATAAACCGCGTTTTACGTTTCTTATTCCTCTCCCGGTACATGATGTAAATCGCACACGCTACGATAATCAAGCCTAACCAAATTGTCGCGGCTCAGGTTGCTTATGAAACTTGCCGTCTTTCATGATAGCAAGCAGGTTATTTTTATCTTCGAGGATGCGTACATCACGGAGCGGGTCGCCATCGACCAACAGCATATCGGCCAGGTAGCCTTCTTTGATCATGCCAAGTTCATCGGCCATACCCATGATCTCACCACCGTATTTAGTCCCTGCCTGAATAGCCTCCATGGTTGAAAACCCAAGTAAATCCACAAAAGTGTACAGGTCTTTTGCGTTGGTGCCCTGTGGAGTCCAGGCAAATCCATAGTCGCCACCAATACATATTCTAATGCCGCGCTTATGCATTTCTATCATAGACTCAACTGCTGCAGAAAGTTCACGTTCGTAAGCTTCAGTTATCGGTGTACCGGGTTTTATGCCCCAGTCGCCGGCGTATCTTGATGTGTTAATTAACCAGGCGAGCCCTGGTGCTACAAAGTGCTTGTCTTTCGCGGCTTCCAGCATATCAAGTGCTTCTGTATCACTAAAAGACGCATGGTAAATATTCTGAATACCATGTTTGACGCATTGCTTGATCGATCCGGCTGAGCGAGCATGTGCAGAGAGTACTTTGTTGCGGCAGCGTGCTTCACTGGCGGCCATCGCCACTTCTTCTTCTGACATGGGTGTTTCTTCAGCTTTCATACCGGTGATTTCTTCACCGGATAAATTCAGTTTGATTGAGTCAACGCCGTATTTAATCAATGTGCGCACAACACGCCGCACTTCCTCCGGCCCGGATACAACCAGTCCAAGGTTGAGTCCTTCATGCGGTATGTGGCTGGGTGCAGCGTCGCCTAATCCCCCAACCGTTGTAATCTCCGGGCCGGCGGCTAAGTATCGTGGTCCGGGATAGCGGCCTTCATTGATAAAGCGTTTTGCTACTACATCAAGCCTGGGTTTTGCAGCCGCCGCTCCCCGTCCCGATGTAAAGCCTGCATCCAGTACCAGTTTTGCCATCTCCATGGTTACCAGCATGTGCTCTTCCAGTTCCATCATCTGAATAGGATCAATACCGGGAGCGTTATTCCAGCTCAGGTGCAGATGCGCATCTATGAGTCCTGGCATCAGCGTCGCACCGCCTCCATCTATTCGAGTACTGCCATTAGATGCAGCAAAGCTATAGCTGCCACCAGCACCATTGCGCTTAACCTCTTTAATCCGATTACCTTGTACAACCACTTCACCCATAAAAGGCTGCTCACCGGTAGCATCCAGAATTTTTACATTGGTAAAAATGGTTTGAGGCTCGTGGTTATCGGTAGGGGCGGCACCCCAAATGCTTTCAGACATGGGCTAATTCCTCTCGATAGTGTTTGGTGTGGCAAACGCATTCAGTGCATCGGTTAATGCTCGTTGACATTCGCCAGGGGCTTCTAGCGTAGGCCAGTGACCTGTACCCTGCAGTACTTCCAGGTTTGAATCTGGTATTTCTGTGTTTAATTTTTCTGCCATAGATACAGGTGCTACTACATCGTCTGATCCTGTAATCAAATGAACTGGTATGGTGATATCGCTTACCGGATACGCTTTGCTTTTTGCGAGAATTCTGCAGTGTGATGAATAACCGGAGGCTGATTGCCGCATCAGGCTTTCTCTAACAAAAGCATGGGTTGAAGGATTCTCTTTTAAAGTTTTACCGGACAGCGCGGCATTGGCAACCTGTGCTGCGATACCTGCCATGCCATCAGTTTGTGCTAGGCTGGCTCTTTTAAGTAGTGCTTCTTTTGCAGCCTCAGGTGGTTCGGTTAACGCACCGAACAAAACCATGCCATCGATAAGAATCCGACCGCTCAGTGCCATGTGCTGTGCTACTAAAGTGCCCATAGAGTGAGCAACAAGTATCACCCGGTTTATCTGTATGGAATTTAGCGCTTCAATAAGTGACCTTGCCAGGCCATCGATGGTGTTGATGCTTGGCTTTAGGGCTGATCGCCCGGCACCCGGCAGATCCGGTCGGATAACACGATATGATTCCACCGCAGGCATAACGGGTTCGAATGTATTCGATGTACCACCCAATCCATGCACCATAACGACTGCAGGCTTACTAACCCCATTGGCACCATTGGCACCATTGGCACCGGTATCATCAAGCACGGTTGAGCCAAAGTGAGAGTCCGGCATTGTTAAGATTCCCGCACCCTGTTTCGAAGCACGCCGATGCCGTCAATAGCGACTTCCATCAAGTCGCCGTCCTTAAGATATCTCGGTGGCTTAAAACCAATGCCGACACCTGCGGGTGTTCCGGTTGCAATGACATCACCCGGCCTTAATGTTATACCGTTAGAGATCGCCGCAATGGTTTTCGGTACATCAAAGATCAGGTGCCTGGTATTGGATTGTTGTCGGAGCTCACCATTGATGTGGCAGCTTATATCGGTATCGGCGAGATTGAGTTCGTCTTTTGTCACTACAAATGGCCCCATCGGACAAAAGGTGTCCTGCGACTTACCAATTAACCACTGTGAATGCTGGCCCTGTAAGTCTCTGGCAGTAACGTCATTGATGATCGTGTAGCCCCATACATAATTGAGCGCGTCTTTTTCTGCGATATTTCTGCCTGTGGCTCCGATGATTACAGTAAGCTCTGCTTCGTAATCAACGCACGGTGATATATCCGGGCTTATCACCACTGATTCATTATGTGCAATAACACTTTCAGGCACCTTTGAAAACACGATAGGGTGCTCGGGTACTGCACCAGCCGATGCAGAGCTGTCAAATCCGGAAGAGGCAAACTCGTGGGCGTGATCGTGATAATTTTTACCGACACAAAATACGTTTCTGGCAGGTCTCGGAATGGGTGCGAGTATTTTTACATCAGACAGAGCAAGCGTTTCTCCTGTCTCTTTAATCGGGTGATCGATAAAGCCTGCAAGTCCGGTTGTTATATCCCACGGAGCTGGTGGTTGTAGCAGATGAATTTTATCATCGTCACCATTGCCGCTGTCTCCTTGTATAACCAGACCTGCGTGAGTTGTGTTTTGGTATTCAAAAAGACCCAGTTTCATTAGCCATCACCATGGTTTGATATTGATGCATCGGGTATTAACAAGGTAGAGCCGGTTGTCTTGCGTGCTTCCAGTTGTCGATGCGCCTCAGCAGCATCGGATAATGAAAAAGTTTGTCCGATGTCTACTTTAATCATTCCGTGATCAATAGCCTGCCACACAGCATCACTCGCCTGTTTAGTTTTCTTTTGTGTGTCGGTGTAATGGCCGTAGTTGGGTCGAGACAGTGTTAACGACTTCGCAGCAAAGCTGCCGATATCCTTTTTGCCAATGTCGCCCGATGCCTGGCCGTATGATACAAAATGCCCACAGGGTTTTAATGCAGCAACGGTGTGGTCGAAGCTGTCATACCCAACCGCATCATAGGCCACGTCTGCACCAAATCCGCCGGTAAGGTCCATTATCTGTTCTTCAAGGCTGCCATTGCCGGGTGTTATCACGTGATGCGCACCTGCCTGTCGGGCTTCACTGGCTTTGTGTGGTGAAGAGGTAGCCCCTATAACCGTAGCCCCGAGTTTGCTTGCCCACTGAACAAGTAACTTACCCACACCTCCAGCCGGTGCGAAAACAAGGATCGTTTCACTGGCCGACAATGTATGCACCTGGTGCAGTAAAAAGTATGCAGTAATGCCTTTTAGCATAATGGCGGCTGCAGCTTGATTGTCGATATTCGCAGGCAGGGGCATGACATGGGTGGCGTCCATTGTTCTGACACTGGTATACGCGCCGGTAGGTGCGCAGGCATAGGCAACACGGTCACCGGGCTTTACATGCTTAACCCCGGCGCCACAATCCAGCACTGTGCCTGCGGCTTCCATACCGAGGATGGCCGGCGGGTCGATCAGATTGAAGTAACCGTTGCGCGAATACACATCGATAAAATTCAAACCGATAGCGTCCTGCGCAATGCGTACTTCATTTTGCTTAGGCGCACTGGCTCTTGTCATTACATACTCAAGAACTGAACTGTCTCCATGCTTACGTGCGATAATCCCCATGCCTTTGATCGTTGAGCTATTGGTATCAGAGGAAAGCGTTTTAGAGTAATGTGCGCCAGATGAACTCTGTTCAACATCTGCTGTTACAGTTGCCGCTTGTGGTGAAACCTGAACGTTGATCTGTTTTACTTGTTCATCGATCGGATCGGATTGACCCTCTGCATCACTACCTGGCTCTGAGGGGCGTCTGGCCAGTGCCTTGGTAGCGAGAAAGTCTCTGATGCCCTGAAAGCCAGCCCGATAGATGCCTTTACTGACTAACTCGTGAAATTCGTTTTCCTGTCCGGCAGGGGTATCGAAACGCGACGTCCAGCTCCAGTAGGTCTGGTCACTCAGCGTGACAGGTCGCAGAGTTACTGTGGCAATGTAGTTGTAGAGCGGTACGTCGGATTCGGTAATCGAGTAACTGAAGCTATAATTTTTGTCTGACAGCTTCAGCAATCTTTCACATACACGTTCACCGGTAACCAGCGTGAAATCGCGTATCCCACTGACTGTATCGCTGCTCGCACCATTTTGCATATTGCTATCAGCAACAGCCGGGTGCCAGTTATCATGTGCGTTGAAATCACGCAGCACTTCCCAGACATCGCCAATGGGAAGATCAATGATGGCGGATTCTTCTACCCGGACCATGTTTGCTCTGGCCATGCTTTATTTGGCCATGCTAATAAACCTGCCAAAGTTAAACCTGCCAAAGTTAGACCTGAAAGCTTCATAACTTGTCGCGCAGAGCATTCAGGCCAACGGCAAAGACATTCTGACCTATATGGCTGATCAGTGCTTCACGCTCTTCACTGGCGCAATCAAAATCTGCCTCCCACTCTACAAATGCACTGTCAGTTTCAGTAATAGGTGATACTTTTACTGTGGCGATATAGTTTTCCAGTGGCATCGGGCTTTCAAGGATGGAATAGCTGCATGAATAATCAAAATCCGATAGTGCTAACAGCTGTTCTCTTATTCTGCCGCCATCTTTTAGTGTGAATGCTCTGACACACCCGACCTGATCACTGGAAAGGCCGGATTCAATTCGGCTTTCGGCAACAATAGGATGCCAAAGGGGCAGGGCATTGAAGTCACGGATTGCCCCCCATACCTGGTTTGCGGGTGCGCTGATTACACAGGAGACGTATACATCAGCCATGGGTTAGTCGTCCTTACGCTCTTCTTTGCTGTCGCTTTCTTTCTTGTCGGTGTTCTTACCGCTACTGTTATCCTGCAGTGACTTCGCATCTTTTGCGGAGCGAAAAATATCGCCCATCTTCGCGACACCCGCGTTAGGGACGCCGATTTCCCGCATCATTTCATCGACCAGTGGTGCCTGCGCACGAAAGCGCAGGGCGCTGTCTATCACTTCATCGGTAGGTGAGCGATGTGAATCGGATCCGCCGTTACCGTTTTCCACACCACTCATTTGCACGATCTTGATGCCGTCAATGTTCTCAAGTGGCTTAACGCTCTCACGTACAATGCCTTCGAGTCGTTCAAGCATTTTCGAACGCAGACGCGCGGTTCTGGCGTCTTCGGTGAGTGTGTTCTCAGCTTCTATCATCAAACGCTCTGCTTCCGCGGAAACAGCGGCACGCAGTTTATCTGTTTCAAGTGCCACTTTGGCAGTATCGGAATCTTTCTCGGCAATTAAACGATCGATGAAAGCGATGCGTTTGGCAACTTCTGTTTCCCGACCTGTCTCAACCGCTTCTTTAGCGACTGTGGCAAGCGCTTCAGCTTCGGATGTTTCAGCCTGCTGCGTACTTTGTTCCGCCTGTTTTTTCAGGAGCTGAATATCCTTTTCTATTTCTGCAAGTTCCAACACCTGCGCCCGTTCTACTTCCAGTCGTTTGGTATCACGATCCAACAGGATTCTGGCTTCCTCCAGAGATCGGTCAGAGGCTATGCGGGCTCGTTCGATTTCTTCTCTGGAAACAATTTCGGCTTCCGCGGTTGTTCTCTGTTCTTCGATGCGTAGCTGGCGCACTGATTTTTCACGTTCTATTTTTGCCGCTTCAAGTGCTTGTTCATGGCCAATACGCGCTTTTTCAATCTCCTCTTTTGAAGCAATGTTAGCTGCTTCTATTCTCTGTGAGCGTTCAATATCAAGCGCTGCGGTGGCTTCTTCCGCGGCAATTCGCTTTGCCTGAACTTCCTGTTCATACTTGATTTGTTCCGCTTCAATCCAGTTCTGTTCTGCAATCTCTTTAGTACGTACAGAAGTCTGCCGCTCCAGACGAGCCAATTCGATCTTTTGTTCCTGATCGATTCTGTGTTGTTCAATTTGCTCACGGGCTGCGATTTCAGCACGCTCAACTGCTTGCTTACGCGCTATCTCTTTGGCAGAGATTTCTTCTTCAGAGGCGATTTTTGCAGCAGCTGCACTGGCTTCATTTTCAGCCTGAACTCGCGCAACATCGGCACGCTGCAATGCGCGTAATTCTTCTATTTCTTTTTCCTGTTCCAGCTTGGCTGACGTAATCTGCCGTTCGATTGCGAGGGTTTCTTTTTCAGCTGCCAGATTTCGCTCACGAATTTCGATCATGGCAGACTGCTCGATATCGTTACGAAGCTTGCGTCGTTCTTCGATGGTTGTGATAAGAGACGTTAAGCCTTCTGCATCAAAGCGATTGGCCGGGTTGAAGTATTCCAGTTCGGTCTGGTCCAGATTGGTAATCGCAGCAGATTCCAGCAGTAAACCATTTGGCTCAAGTAGCGCAACTGTTTTCTGCGAAACCAGTTCCATGTAATCGCCGCGACGTTCATGTATGGCATCGAGTGTGAGCTCAGAGGCTGTTGCTCGAAGTACACTGACAAATTTACCCTGCAATAAATCATCAAGACCGGTGTCTTCGATCATACGATCGCCGAGTGTGGTAGCAGCTGAAGAAACGCCAGCTGCTGTGGAGGCAACACGGACATAGAAGTCAGCATCAATATCGATACGAACTTTGTCGCGAGTAATTAGCGCATCTTCTTTTTCGCGCACAATTTTTATCTTATGCACCGTCATATCGACCGGTGTGACCTCATGCAGAATTGGCAGGACGAATGCGCCGCCGTTAATGACGACCTTTTCGCCACCAAAACCGGTTCGTACAAACGACATATTTTTTGTCGAACGATGGTAAAGCCAGTCCAATAGCCAAACTGCGACGGCAATAATGATGACCGCTATAATTAACCAAAGTATGATGCTGCCGATCAAACCTCCAGTCATTTTTCATCTCCCGAAGCTTAGAAGCTAATCGATTTAAACGTGCGAGTCTGCTCGGTTAATGCAACTTCAGTTGGTAGGCGCTCCATTGATGATGCGCCGTAGAAACCGTGACAGTTATCCGTATTTTTTAGTACATATTCAGCATCGTCAGGCATCGCAACCGGACCGCCATGTACAAGGATGATGGCATCCTTGTTTACTTTTAAAGCGGCTTCAGACCATTTGTTAACAAGATCCGGACACTGCTCAAGTGTGAGGGCGGTAGATGCGCCAATTGAGCCGCCGGTGGTTAAGCCTAAGTGACAAACGATGATATCTGCGCCGGCTTCTGCCATAGCGGTAGCATCATCTTCACTGAAGACATACGGGGTGGTGAAAAGGTCTTTTTCATGTGCCATGCGAATCATGTCGATCTCCTGCGAGTACGACATACCAGTCTCTTCCAGGTTGGCTCTGAATGTGCCATCGATCAGTCCAACGGTCGGGAAGTTCTGAACACCGGAAAAACCCACCTCTTTTACCTTATCGAGAAAATAATCCATCTGGCAAAATGGATCAGTACCATTAACGCCGGCAAGGACAGGTGTATGGTTAGTGACCGGCAATATCTCATTGGCCATTTCCATTACCACATCATTGGCATTGCCGTAAGCCAGTAAGCCCGACAGCGATCCGCGTCCGGCCATGCGATAACGGCCGGAATTATAAATCACAATAAGGTCAATTCCGCCTTCCTCTTCGCACTTTGCGGACAGACCGGTTCCAGCGCCACCGCCGACTATTGGCTGACGGTCTGCTTTCATTTTCTGGAATTTCTGTAGCAATACTTTTCTTGGAATAACTGGCACTTGGAATAGTCCTCGTATTGTTGAATATTGATCTAAACTGTTTTACTGCAAGCTCTGCAAATTCAGGGTCGTTGATATGTCCGGCATATCGGATCAACTGACGATCGCTGGTGATATCAACCGTTTGCTCCAGTGTTTCAATTAACGCCTGAGTGGCTGCCGGGTTATGGAATGGTTTGCCGGGTGCATCTATTCCCGAAACACCGCCTTCAGGTAATAAAAAGCGAACCGGTCCGTCCATGCTGTTGAGTTTCTGTCCGATCCACTTGCCCATCATGCGATTTTCTTCAGGCGTCGTGCGCATCAGTGTAACTTGTGGATTGTGTTCGACAAACAGCCTTTGCTTATATTTTGCAGGTACGCTATCAGGGCTGCCGAAATTCACCATGTCTAGTGCACCGACAGAGCCGACGTATGGAATGCGGGTATTCGCAAAGACATCAAACCGATCTTCGGTGCAGGCAAATACGCCACCCATCATCAGGTCACATACTTCTGTAGTAGTAATGTCAATGGCTGCGGCTAAAAAGTTGGACTCAGCCAGTTTTTCCATTGACTGTCCGCCAATGCCTGTTGCATGAAACACCAGACATTCATAGTCATCATTTAACTGTTTTGTGATTGCCTGTATTGCCGGTGTGGTTAAACCGAACATGGTTAATCCCACTGCAGGCTTTGCGTCTGCCAATGAGACATCTGATGCGGGTGCTAACATTCCTGCGAGTGCATCTGCACCGTTGCCCAGTACCTGACTCGAAATACTGTTGATGCCCTGAACATCAGTGACTGAATACATCATCATGATGTCTGACGGACCAACATAGGGTGCCACGTTGCCCGAGGCTACTGTTGATATCATAACTTTTGGTTTGCCGATCGGCATAGCACGCATGGCGGGAGTGGCCAGTGCTGTACCGCCTGATCCGCCGGCGCTGATTATGCCTGCAACCTGTGGGTGAGCTTCAATCCAGTGCTGAAAAGCGGTTGCCATTGCTGTAACTGCACGACCACGATCATCTGTGAATACTGCTCCTGCACCCCCCGGATGATAGGCAGCAACCTGATGTGGAGGAATGTGTGCGGATGATGGCTTACCGCTGGTCGACAGATCAATGCTGATGGCTTTGATCTGACGCTCAGATAATCGTCTTGCAATGAATTCGAGTTCTTTTGATTTTGTATCAAACGTGCCTGCAACCAATACCTGACCGGCAGCATCGGTGCTAAATAACGGCTTAACATCTCGCGGTGTTGATGCAGAGAATGAAGAAGTTGCCGGGCGATCAGTACCGCTTGATGATTCGCTGCTCAGGTTTGATGTTTGCGGTTCGGAACCGGCAGACGCCTGCCAGTGAGCACGCGACCAGCGTGTCGGTGGTGTGTAACCTGAAAGCGTTTGCTTAACTTTAGCTATGTGCTCGGTTGTATGATCCTGTGCTGTGTCTGCCGTGGCTTCTTCATCGGCAACGTTGG
>CAYPDN010000001.1:0-24174 GCA_964409445.1 uncultured Granulosicoccaceae bacterium | reverse complement strand
TGATCCTGTGCTGTGTCTGCCGTGGCTTCTTCATCGGCAACGTTGGAAATGTCAGGCGTAGCTTTTGTAGTGCTCTTTGTTGATACAACAGCCGGTGTTGACGCAACAGCAGGGCGATGTGGAACCTCAACGGTATTTTCAGAATCATCCCGACCAACACCTAACAGTCTTTGTTGAAGTGCCCTGTCGGCCCCCAGAACCGACGCTTCAATTTGCGTGGTGATAGTACCGTTGACCATTACCGAGACCTGGTCGGCCACCCGTATTGCAACGCCAATGTTTTGTTCGATCAGAAGGATCGATACATCGCCCGACTCTGCAAGCTTGTGCAGCAGCTCCTCTACATGGGCAACGATTACCGGTGCCAGTCCTTCGGTCGGTTCATCAAGAATTAGCAGGCGAGGGTCCTGTAACAACGCACGCGAGATGGCGAGCATTTGCTGCTCTCCACCAGAGAGCTGTCCACCGCCATTATTTTTTCGCTCGGCAAGCCTTGGAAATGTGTCGTAGATGCGTTCAATGGACCATGAGGCATTTTTTACTTCACACATTTTTAAATGATCATTAACACTTAACGAGCGCCACAGGCGTCTTCCCTGTGGTGTGTATCCCAGTCCGAGCCTGGTAATCTGGTGCGGCTTTAAGCCGGTTATTTCCTGACCTTCAACACGGATAGAACCACTGCGAACCGGTGTTAATCCCATAATGGCATTGCACAGTGTGGTTTTGCCCATACCGTTTCTGCCAACAACGGCGTGCACGCCCGCATCCAGGATTAAATCTACACCCTGAAGTGCGTGCGACGCACCGTAATACACCTGTAAATTGCTTACAGCCAGTGCCGGGCTGTTTGAACCACGTCCGGATACTTTAACTCTAGCCATGTGCAGCCCCCAGATAAAGTTCCTGGACCTGGCTGTCGTTCTCTATTTCATCCGGTGTACCTTCCTTAAAGATACGACCGTTGTGCATCATGGTTACGCGTTCGGCAACACGCAAAGCGACGTCCATATCATGTTCGATAATGATGTATGAAATGTGCGAAGGCATCGAATGCAATACTTCAATGAGGTCACTTCTTTCAATCGGTGATAAACCGGCAGCCGGCTCATCAAACAGGATAATTCTTGGTGCACCAGCTAAAGCAAGCCCGATTTCTAATTGTCTTTGCTGACCGTAACTCAGGTTACTGACCCGGGTATTGCGTTGTTCCTCCAGATGCACAGCGGTTATTAACAGTTCAGCGGAGTTCATTAAAGCATCGTCTGGTTTTGGACGACGCAATGAAAAACGGTTGCGTGAAACACCGCGGCAAGCCAGGTAGGCATTTTCTACAACACTTAAATTATCGAATAACAAAGATATCTGATAAGTACGACGAAGGCCGCGTCTTATTCTTTCATTCGCAGGTAACTCCGTTACATCTTCACCAAACAATCGTACCCGGCCCGCGGTTGGCGGGAAGTCCCCGGTGATGGCATTGAACAAAGTAGTTTTGCCAGCACCGTTAGACCCCAGCACAGCATGTCTCTCACCAGCCCTGACGCTCAGATTAATATCAGCAAGCGCCACCAGCGCGCCAAAATGGCGGCTGATGGCTTCAAGCTCCAATGCGTTCTGTCCGGAGCTTTGCAGCATGGACAGTGCATCAGTACGTTCTGGCTGGTGAAGAGACATTTCTAGCTTTGGCTTTTATGCAGCGTTATTCGCACACTGGATTGGTGCGACTTACAGCGCCGTACTCCAGGAACTTCGCGTAATCAAGCCCGAGGGTCTGATTGACCTGTGAGATAACCTTGACAGTGCTGTTCACCAGATTGCCATCAGGGCCTTCAATCACTTCAGTGATGAAGATATCGCCAATCGCCTGACGACGCTCATCAAGGCTTACCATGCCAGTCGGTGTTTCAAACGACAGACCCGAAAGGGCTTCGCGGAACTTCGCGCCACCGTCAGATAAGTCACCGCCAACTTCTTCGAGTCCAAGCAGGGCTGCTTTTGTATTGATGTAGTAAGCATGTGCAAACAGAGACGGGCTGGGGAAACCATCAGGGAATGCCGCTTTATAAGCGTCGACAAATGCACTCCAGCGAGGGTCATCCCAGGTGTCAGAAATTGGGCCGCCGGAAGGTGTACCAATGATGAAGTCTCTGGTCTTGCCTTCAGCAGACAGTACTGTTTGGTCAACTGTGATTGAACCACCTACCAGTGGTAAGTCACCACCAGCCTGCTCGTATTGGCTCAGGAAGTTAACAGCATCTGAACCACCGAGTGCAACGTAGATTGCATCCACATCGTCCGGAAGTGATGCGATGATTGATGAGTAATCCTTGTTACCAATCGGTACCCAGAATCTTGCATCAGCAGGTGCTTTACCACCGGCTCGGCAGAAGGGTTCTAATAAGCCAAATACCTGTGTATACGGGAATGAGTAGTCTTCGGCAACAACAGCAATGGTCTCGTAACCCTTTTCGTTGTAAATGTATTCACCAAGACCCGCCATCCACTGAGCACCCTCGGTGTTAAAGCGGAAAAAATTCTCAGATGGATCTCTAAGAGTAGTGTCCTGTGCACCTGAGGAACCATTGATGAAAGTTACATCTGGCTGACCCTTGGAGTAATCCTTAATTGCCAGACCCTCAGACCCTGAAAGCGGGCCAACAAGAACTTGTACACCATCCTGCTCAACAAGCTTTTTTGTTGCCCGAATCGCACTATCTGGCGATGCATCTGAGGAGCCGGTAATTAATTCAATCTTAGCTCCACCAGCGGTGTAGTTAAATTCCTGCAGCGCTAATTCTACGCCGCGCATGGAATCTTCACCCAGTGCAGTGAATGCACCTTCCAATACAGCCAGTCCGCCCATCTTGATGGTGTCCTGACTACTTGCTGTGCCAGGTAATGCACACATGGCGGCAATAGCTGCCGCGAGTCCTGCTTGCCTAAAAAGTTTCATGAACTTCCTCCTCGTAGAGAGATATAAGTGTGGTTGTGTCATAGTGTTGTGTCCGCTGTTTCCCGAGTCTCACTCCTGGGTGTTTTGTTTGGAAGCAGGCGCGGTCTGACCTTTTCCCATAGCCCAAGAAGACCATCCGGTGAAAAAAGTACAACGAGTAAAAACGCAAAACCGATCACGGTGTTAAATCGTTCGCGATCTATTAAATCTATGGCAAAATTTTCCAGCAGCACAAATGCAAGTGCACCGAGGAATGGACCAAGCGGATGACGCAGGCCACCCACTACAGCAATTATAAGAATGTCAATGGTAACGCCGACGCTGATAGAGCCGGGTGAGATTCGCTCGTTAAACCAGACAAGCAACACGCCGGCGGTGCCTGCGATTATTCCGGAAAGAAAATACGCGTAGATACGAATCGCGGTGACGTTATAGCCGAGTGAGTTCATTCGACGTGAGTTGTCGCGAACTGCTTGTAACGCAAGACCGAAGGTAGCACGTGAGCCGTACAAAACACTTAGATAGAAAAAGCCGGCAACCAAAAGTGTTAAGTAGTAAAACGGTTTTGGATCACGCCAGTTTACACCGAAGACGACAGGTGCATGAATACCGGCATAACCATTAAAGCCATTGAACACAACATAGTTCTGTCGGGTAAAGTAGAAAAACGCCACAGCGATAGCAAGCGTGATCATGATGGTATAGATGCCTTCGGTCCGAACAGCGATCGATCCGATCAGTGCACTGACAATGGCAGAGGCGAGTATCACTGCGGGTACCAGCACCCACCATGGCAGGCCGTAGCCGTGAACATCAACGCTGTTAAGGCCAAAGATAGCAATCATGTAGCCGGCAAATCCTGCCACGGTCAGTTGCGCAAGGCTTACCATGCCACCATAGCCACCCAGCATCATGAGTGACAGGGCAACAAGACCAAGCAACAATGAGTAAGCACCGATTTGTACGGTAAAGAAATCGGAAGCTACCCATGGAAAAATAATCAGTGCCACAATAGCAATGATATAGCGCGGTCGAAGCAACTCCTCTCTGAAGCTAAGGTTATCGTCGCGCATGTTGTCGGTATTATTCATTATGCTCGACCCATAATGCCTTGAGGCCGAACGGCTAACACAACGATCATAATCACAAACGTGACAACAACGCCGTAGGTTGGAAAGTACGCAAGGCCAAACTGCTCGGCCATACCAACCAGCAGCGCGCCTACCGCTGCACCTGCAATGGAACCCATGCCCCCAACGATAACAACAACAAGGGAGGCGAGTAAGTAGCGCACGTCTTCACCCGGTGCGATAGACAAAGCGGTGCCACCGATAACACCGGCAAATCCTGCGAGTCCTGCACCAATGGCAAAAACCAGTGCGAACAGTTGTTGCACATTAACTCCTGTGGCATCCAGCATATCCCGGTCATCCACACCGGCACGGATCATCATGCCAACTCGAGTGCGGTTGAGGAAAAGCCAGAGCAACACGCCAATGACAACAGCGATTACAAGGACTACCAATCGGTAGGTCGGATACTTCAGCATCACTGCCTGACCGCTTGAACGAATGGTACTGATGATTGGAAGCTGGGTTGCACCGTATAACCAGTCGGGCGGTTCAAACTGGTAAGTGTTGCCGGTCCACATAGCAAGCATCAGGTCAGCGGCGACGATTGAGATACCGATGGATACCAGGGTTTGACGCATGTCATCACCCTGCATCCGCTGGAACACCAGTAACTGCATGACGGCGCCGATGACTGCCAGCCCCAGAAATGCAACGATGGCTCCGAGGTACCAGTTGCCTGAAAATCGTGCTACTTCAAAGCCGATATAACCGCCGAGCAAATACATCGACCCGTGTGCAAGATTGACGTTGCGCATCAGTCCAAAGACCAGTGTGAAACCACTGGCGACAAGAAAATACAACGCGGCCAGAGTCAGACCGTTCAACAGCGTATTAACGAAAACCTTTTTGCGCCCGAGGATATCCTTCAGCCAGTCCGGCCAAACAGCAAAAATAAGATACAGCAGAATAGCGACGAGGACGGCCACCAAAAGCATCAGGCCCGGGCGTCGGGTGATCAGCTGACGCACGCAAGACTCCACCGATGCATCAGCACCGGGCGACAAACTCTGCTGTAATTCAATGAAAGGTGTTGCAATGCGCTGCCAAAAAAGATCCCCGCTGACTCATTTTAATAACCCCATAGTTGGGTGTACAACTGGTAAACGCGATAGTTTTGGGTAATATTGAGTAAATTTTATCGGTAACTAATAAAAGTGCTTATTTGGAAATGTCTGGCCGGAGCTGACTCACGAACGTCACAGGAATTGGCTTTACCTGATCGTTTTATCACTCAGAGCGCGGTATTTGAGAGTCCGGATTTACCTTTGGAATGTCTGGCTCTGCTGCCCAGCGGGCAAGGTAGTCTGGGCCTGATCACCGATATAAACACTCATTCGGGTCTGTCAGAGAATCAGGGTATCGGGCTTTTTTTAAACGATCCGTTTCTCAATATTACTCAGGTAGCCAACTTGCTCGAAACACATAAAATTGACTGGATCACGAATTTACCGAGCATCGCCCAGCATGAAGAATCTTTCCGTCGCGACCTGTACGATGTAGGTATCTCGATGGAAACCGAACTGGCCCGATTGGCAGAATTCAGACAGCAGGGTGTGCGCACACTGGCTGCGATTTCGACCTTGAAACATGCCGCCATGTTAGACCGGCATCCTGCGGATGCGGTTGTTGTTTTGCAGACCACAGCGGAGCTTCAGGTATCTTTCCCTTCGTTTGCGACACGAAAGCCGCGCTATTTGGAAATCCGGAAATTTCTGCACCAGCATAATGACAATGCGTATGTGCTACCGATTTTATCTACATCTGAGACAGTGCAATTCAGGGAGGCTGCGTTGCTCCGGCCGGTAATGCTTGAGTCAGTTTAATTGAGGGTTTACCGGCCTGCTTCATAGATAAGGATTTTCTTCTGGCGTCGAATAGACACACAGCGTTTTCGAAACAAGGTGTCAAAGGTGTGCTTGAAAGCTGTATACATAGCATTTAGCAAAACATTTTCTTGTCGCTTTGTGAATAATGCAGGCTAGAGTCCATAGCGTTTGATTTTATTGTATAGCGTCTTTCTGGTGATACCCAGTGCCTCTGCTGTTCGACCTTTGTGAAAGTTGTAACGCCACAGTGTTTCCACGATGCGGGCCTTTTCACTTCGGGTATTCTCAAGGTTGGGAACATCACCTTTGTGATGCTGGGTGATGGCCAAATCGACCTGCGTTTTATCAATAGGCAGTTCGAATAACGCCAGTCTGTCAGCCACCGCATAGAGGGCAGTTTCATTACCTGTCCATTCCTGTGCCTTTAACTGTTGCAGGGCGGATGCGTTCATATCAGGTTGTTTATCTTCACGTAGACCGATTTTGTCGAAGTAGGCGGCCAGCAACGCCGGGATATCTTCGGAACGCTGGCGTAGTGGTGGCACGACCAGGGTTTGTGATCGAGCCAGCTCTGCCAGTTCGGGAATCAGATTGTCCGGCAGATTCTGTTCAGCGCTACATTCACTGAAGAATACGCAGCGTGCAGCTACAGTTTGTTTTTTGTGCGAGCCGGATACGACATACTTACCGGCATTAATTGCTGTAGCCAGTTTATTCTGAATACGGGGTAGAAGTTGTTCCGGTGCATGAACCAGTATCAGCTTCACTCGTGAATCATTCAGCAAGCCTGGCTGGTGTTTGCCTTGTTTTAAAGATCCAAACAGGCGAGTGCTAATGCTTGCCACCGTCTCGGTTTTGCCGGACACGTTGGCAAAAGAAATCGATTGCACAGAATCGTCGCCATAGTGATTTTCAAATGCTTTGATTACCCAGTGAATCGAGACACCGGTTTCATGCTGAATATAAGCCGTTGATTTAAGTGTAACGAGTTTGTTCAGATGTTTTAAACAGTCGATCAATGCTCTGGAACTTCCAGCAGCCCCTCGTTGCCTTCCCCAGGATAATAATTTGCGCTGATCTGTGGTCACCTCTATGCGCTGCTCACCTGCAATACGGTAGGAGGCGATCAAATCCGTGATAGTGCTTTCCATTGGTAACCGGTCAATTGTGGATCCACCTATGTATCCATCGAACTCAACTTTTTGTGCGATGAATGACAAATCCTTTGCTGTCACGATGGGGCCCCCTTCAAGTAGCAGGCTCACTTCAGGGTTAATGCGTTTTACCAGGCGTGCGGTTTCGCGTGTTTGTATAGCTACCTCTTCCAAAGATAGTTTTTTCTTATGTCCATATTCCCCACCTGAGTTCCAGCCGAAGTTTAGAAGTATTTTATCAAGTCCTGCATCGGCTCCCATGCGTGCCTGGCTGCGGTTAGCGCAGTAGAGAATCGTTTTTAGTCCGAGCTTCTTTGCGGCTTCCAGAACGGCCACCTCCTGTTCTATCCCGCGATTAGCGCGAGTCAGAATTCTTTGCATTGAACTGGAAAAATGAATACTGGTAGGAAAGTTGACAATCCCTGCAAACCCGTGTGATGCAGCTTGCTGCGCGATTTCCTGCGGATCGTTTGAATGACCGTACAGACTCACACCTAAATACACAGGTACGGTAACCTGACTGAGTACTTCGGTCTTTGCGAAGCCAATAGTGAGCTCGGTGGCGTCAATGATTGGCAATATGCTGGCAACGGATGGCGCGCCCATATTTCGAATGCGCCCGGCATTTATTGCTAACAGGAAGTCTGCGCCGGCTCTTTCTGCCGCGTGTGCTGTGAGCCCTGAACCGATAGCAACGCCTACCTGAAATTGGTTAGTCATGCAGGAATGGTTAGCGTATTTTTGAAAAGCCAGTCATGAGTTAATGTTCCAGGTTAATGTTGCATGTTAGTGGTCTAGGGGAACCCATGCGGCATTGAAGGCTGAAGACTTAACGCAGGCAGATACAAACTGGACGCCCTTAAGGCCGTCAGCAATAGAAGGGTAGATAACATCGGTTGACAGAGGAGCTCCTGTGCGTTCAGCAACAATAGCTTCTGCTGCTTCACTGTAAAGATTGGCAAACCCCTCAAGGTAGCCCTCCGGATGCCCCGGTGGTATGCGACTCAACCGGGTCGCTGCATCATCTGCACCTGAGCCGTTGCGGGTAATTAATCGTTTCGGTTCACCGAAGCGGGTATGCCAAAGCCTGTTCGGGTTTTCCTGTTCCCACTCAAGACCACCGGACTCGCCATAGACACGAATACGCAATGCGTTTTCATTGCCCGGTGCCACCTGTGAACACCAAAGCATGCCACGCGCACCGCCTGCAAAGCGGAGCATGACATGTGCATTGTCATCGACCTCTCTGCCTGCAACAAAAGATTGAATGTCCGCAGCCAGACTTTCAACTTCAAGTCCGGTTACAAAACAGGCCAGATTAAAGGCGTGCGTACCTATGTCGCCGGTTGAGCCACCGGCACCTGAGCGTTTTGGATCGGTGCGCCATTCAGCCTGCTTAAAATCCTGTTCAACGGTTAACCAGTCCTGTGGGTATTCAACCTGCACTACACGAACGTTGCCGATATCGCCGGCGGCAATCATCTGTTTTGCCTGCCGCACCAGCGGGTAGGCGGTATAGTTGTGGGTAAGAATAAACAAGGCGGTGGAACTTTCTGCTACCTCGAGCAGTTGCTTTGCATCTTTGAGTGTAGAGGTTACTGGTTTATCGCAGATAACATGAATGCCGCGCTTAAGAAACTCAACAGCTACCGGGAAGTGCATATGATTGGGTGTGACGATACTTACTGCCTCTATACCGTCTTCACGTTGAGACTCCTGTTCAGCCATTGCCGTAAAGTTGTCATAGCTTCTTTCAATACCAAGTGCACGCGCACTGGCGAGTGATTTTTCCGGTGTTGATGACAACGCACCTGCAATCAGTTCATAACGATCATCAATACGTGCGGCGATGCGATGCACACCACCAATAAAGGCATCATTACCACCGCCTACCATGCCAAGGCGAACGCGTGGGACTCGCGCGGTTGCTTCAGTCATCAGGTGAGCCCCAGCATTTTTCGGTTTGCTGCATGATCGGTGCTGCTGTCGGCAAAGTCATCGAACGCTGTTTCAGTCACATTGATGATATGGTCAGAAACAAACAGCGCACCTTCACGCGCACCGTCCTCAGGGTGCTTTATGCAGCATTCCCATTCGACTACTGCCCAGCCATCGAAGTCATTTGCGGCCATCTTTGAAAATATAGCACCAAAATCTACCTGTCCGTCACCCAGTGAACGAAAGCGTCCTGCACGATCCGCCCATGACTGATAACCTGAGTAAACCCCTTGTCTTCCTGTGGGGTTGAATTCGGCATCTTTAACATGAAACATCTTGATGCGATCTTTATAGATATCTATGTTGTCGAGGTAGTCAAGACATTGCAGTACATAGTGTGATGGATCGTATAGCATGTTGCAGCGCTTATGATTATTCACGCGTTCAAGAAACATCTCAAACGTAACACCGTCGTGCAGGTCTTCACCCGGGTGTATTTCGTAACAGAGATTGACGTCATTTGATTCAGCGTGATCGAGAAGAGGGCGCCAGCGTTTGGCCAGTTCGTCAAAGGCGGTTTCAATCAATCCTTCAGGACGCTGCGGCCAGGGGTAGATATAGGGCCATGCCAGTGCACCTGAAAAAGTAGCGTGATTCTTTATACCCATATTGGCAGAGGCGCTGATAGCCTTTTTTACCTGATCAACAGCCCACTGTTGTCTTGCTTGCGGATTACCGCGGACCGATGGATCTGCAAAGCCGTCAAATGCAACATCGTAGGCTGGATGCACCGCTACCAGTTGTCCCTGTAAGTGTGTCGAAAGTTCTGTGACTTCAACACCATTATTTTTTGCCTGCCCCTTAAATTCATCGCAGTAGTCTCTGCTGGAGGCCGCTTTGTCCAGGTCGAATAATCGAGATTCCCAGGTGGGTACCTGCACCCCCTTGTAGCCACAATCTGCTGCCCATCTGGTTATTGAGTCCCAGTTGTTAAATGGTGCACTGTCACCGGCAAATTGCGCCAGGAACAGACCGGGACCTTTGATGTTCTTCATAGTGGGTTTTCCGTTTATCTTCAAATGATATTATTGATGGAAGTAAGTTGTGTCAAAGCAGCTCCTTACCGGCAATGTTATATCACGGTGAGAGAGTTAGGTGGGGTTGAGTCTTAATACGAGAACCTAAAAAACGTCGATAAAAAGCACCATGAATACCGATATTCAATGCGAAAAATACTCCTAAAACGGAGCACTTACAGACGCAAAGAGATATAGATCTATGAGCAACGTGAGATTAGTACAGATAACAGTATCCCCGCACGAAAGAGGAGTTCTGCTGAATAGCAGCCGTAAACACATATCAACTTAACCACAGATCTAAATTTCTCTACACAAAAAACACCATCGTAAACGGAAAACATAAAGCACCAAAAGAACTCAATCGCAATACGAGCTCCAAAAACCACCAATTTTTATACAAAAACGCACCAGAATGTGACTCCCGGTAAAAATACGATGGCGAATTCTCATGAATAGTGCAGGCTAGACCCCCAGCTTATCTCTCAAACCGTAATACCACGAGCCAACAACTGAATACGGTACCCGCAACAACCTTCCACCTGGAAAAGCAATCCAGGGCACATTGGCAAACGTATCAAAACGCGTTAAATCTCCATCAATGGCTTCGCTTAATATACGGCCGAAGGTATGCGATCCGGTGACGCCATGGCCGGAATAACCATGTGCGTAGTAGGTATTGTTATTCAACCGGCCCATCTGCGGCACGCGACTGAAAGACAATGCAAAGTTACCGCTCCAGGCGAATTCAATTCGCTTACTACTCAGCGCAGGAAAAACTTTGTTCATATTGCTGCGTAATTTTGCTTCGATATTTTTCGGGTCAGTTCCACCATAAACCGTACCACCACCAAAAAGCATGCGATTGTCGGCCGACAATCGAAAATAGTCGAGAATATATCGAATGTCTTCGACACAGGTATCTGTCGGCAGAAGCTGCTGCGCCAGCTCCGAGGGCAATGGCTCTGTAGCCATTATCTGTGTTGAAACCGGCATTACACGAGACGCCAGTTCCGGTACAACACCACCGAGATAGGCATTGCCGCAGAGCACCAGAGTCTTGCAGTTGATCACACCTTGCCCGGTGCTAACTACCGGTTTATCAGCCTCGTAGTGAATACGGCTAACCATCGAGTTTTCGAATATTACCCCGCCCAGATTTTCGAACGCGGCAGCTTCCCCGAGAGCGAGATTCAGCGGATGCAGATGCCCTCCGGCGTGATCAATCATACCGCCGGCGTATACGTTTGAATCAACGTAGTCACGGATTTCAGTTAAACCAATCATCTCCTGCGTTGCAATGCCGTAGCTGCGCCACAGAGCCAAACGTTCTTCAAGTTCACGCATATGTGCATTTGTATATGCGGTAAACAGGTTGGTCGGTTTAAGATCACAATCGATACCGTAAGTATCTACCCGCTCACGGATAATATCGCCGCCTTCCATCACCAGGCTTGCGACAAAATTTGCGGTATCTTTGCCAAACTTGCGTTTGATGTTCTGCAGTGAGGCATTCAGCCCGTTAACTATTTGCCCGCCGTTGCGCCCCGATGCGCCCCAGCCGATACGGGCACCTTCAACAATAGCAACCTGATAGCCTTTTTCTACAAGATGTAGAGCGGTTGACAGGCCTGAGAACCCTGCGCCGACAACGCATATATCAACTGTATAATCGCCGGTAAGCGTTGACCTTACAGGTGACGCATGGGCGCTGGCAGCGTAGTAGCTGCTTGTGTGTCCGGTATCTTGCAATTGCTGTTGCCTGAGTAGTTTAGTGCACTGCTGCCTTCAAGCGCTGCAAATGACAGATTGTCATTCGGTTCGCAACATGGTGCAGCTCGAGGGTAAGTGTACTGCGACCTTCAAACGCTGCAGATGAGAGTTTGTCATTCGGTTCGCAGCAAGGCGCAGCTCGAAGGTAATGGTCACCCCCTTTTCAAGAGCTGCAACGCAGCTGCGGGCCCAATGACGAGCTCCCGAAGGGGCGGCGATTAAAGTGCATGAGAGATTAAATAAAGAGATTGCGTCAATCACTTGTGCGAATTCTCTACGAAAATGAAGCACTTTGATTGTCGACTCATTTGTAGGGTTTGGAGGTTGCAGTACACTAGACAAGCTGTGCATAACTTGAAGTTTCAAACGGACTGACCTGCTCCAGAAAGCGCGATAGTTCCTGCTGCTTTAACTGCACAAGTACAGTGCGCAATTCTTCGGTGAATATACGACTGATCATCGGGCCCGATTCAAAAGCTGCAATAGCGGTTGACCATTGATCCGGTAATTGCGGCACATCGGCTTCATAGCCGTTGCCATCAACAGGAGCTTCCGGTGTGAGTGCTTCTTCAATACCGATCAGTGCCGCTCCCAGTACTGCTGCCATAGCCAGATAAGGATTGGCATCTGCACCTGAGACGCGATGTTCCATACGACGTGCACTGGCAGATCCACCCGGAATACGTACCGCCGCGGTACGGTTTTCATACCCCCAACACATTGAGGTGGGCGCGTGGGTGTTGTGGCGCAAGCGACGGTAGCTGTTAAAGTGTGGTGCGAAAACGAGTGTACTTTCAGCCATTGCAGCTAATACGCCGGCAACTGCAGACTTCAATACATCAGAACCGGTTTCAGTACCGTCGTCGAAAACGTTATGCCCGTCAGTATCAAGCAGTGAAAAATGCAGGTGCAAACCACTGCCGGCACAGTTGCCATGTGGCTTGGCCATAAAATTGGCCGTAAACCCGTGCGTACCGGCAAAACCTTTAACAATACGCTTAAAAAAGACCGCATCATCAGCAGCCAGCAGGGCGTTGTCACGGTGAAGAAGATTGATTTCAAACTGTCCCGGTCCGCATTCTGAAATTGCCGCATCGGCTGGTATGCCTTGCTCAGCGCAGGCTGCATAGATAGCGTCAAGTAATGGTGCTACCGCATCGAGCTGTTGCAGAGACAGCATATCTTCTGATTCAAAACCTGAGTGATTGCCGTTCAGTGGCGTCAGATAAAACTCAAGTTCAGTGGCGACGACCGGGATTAAATTCTTTGTTGTATAACGCTGTGTTATCCGTGCCAGAGCCTGACGCGGATCAACCTCATTCGGTTCGCCTGCTTCGGTAAACATCCAGACTGGCAGAGTGCCGGTGTTCGGCCCCAGCCAGGGTGTGGTTAACAAGTGATCTCTTATTGGCTGGCAGATACCATCACCATCTCCGCTCGCAAAGATCATGTCGCAGTTTTCAATATCGCGACCCCAGATATCCACCGTTGGAACGGAGAGCGGCATGCGCAAGTTACCCTGCAGCGCTTTTTCCAACCCGGCACCTGGAATGCGCTTGCCCCGCGCAACGCCGTTTAAATCACACAATGCGATGTGCATTGCATCAGCAGCCGGGCCTGGTTTATTCAGGTGTGATGTCATAAATTCCCGGGACCGGACAGCTGGTAACTGTACTTATTCACCGCGAACATGGAATATGCCTGACGGCTAAAGTCCTTACTCCCCGAGCAACCAGACACGCAGACAGTCACACTGGGTTCTGCCAGTTTACGACTAACCATTAGGCTGGCTCTTTTACACTTTTGATCATATTTTTCTGCGCTGCAGGAGCGCTGATCAGTGTCAGGCTTTGCCGCAAATCATCCCGCATGGCATGGGCGGCTCTGTCACCATCTGCCACGCTGAGAGCCTGGAGTAATTCGCTGTGTTTGTCGGGCAGGTTTGCGGTACCGTAGCGCCCACACACGACACGTAAACCAGGCCCGGCCTGCACCCATAGCGATCTGGTGGTATGTAACAATATCGGTGCATTGGCTATATCGTAAATGTTGAAGTGGAACCGGTTGTTGCCCTCGAGATACGCGTCGATATTTCCCTGATCCAATGCTTCGTCAATCGCTGCATCGATCTCCATAAGTGCAGTAATTTGTCGTTTTTCTATGTTTTTAGCAGCTCTTCTGGCCAATTCCGACTCTATTTCAAACCTTAAGTAGTAGATGTCCTGAATGTCTTTGAGACTAAGTTGCGGCACAACAATACGCCGGTTACCGAGGGTGCTAACGGCATTTTCAGCGGCCAGACGGCGCAGTGCTTCACGGATCGGCGTCATGCCCACTGATAGTGATTCAGCCAGACCCATAATGGTAAGGGGCTGGCCAGGTGCGAATTTTCCAAGCAAAATCATATCGCGCAAACGCTCGTAGGCGCTTTGATGCTCAGGGATTTTTGCCGACTTTTCCATCGTTTTCTGTGAGCTGTAAACTGTTTTATTGACGACGCTAGGGTTGCTAAATTTTTTCCTTCTGTCAAACTTTTGATCAAATTATATCCCGTTACCCAAGGAGAACTCATGAAATATATCGCATCAGCACTTTTTCTAGCCCTTTCGAGCACCGCCGTCCACGCCGAAGAATTGCGTGTATACAACTGGTCTGACTACATCGACGAGGGGCTGCTGGAAAAATTCGAAAATGAAACCGGCATCGAATTAACCTACGATGTTTTTGACAGCAACGAACTGCTGGAGACAAAAATGCTGGCAGGCTCTTCCGGCTACGACGTCGTGGTTCCCAGTGGTACATTCCTGCAGCGTCAAATTGCCGCAGGCGCTTTCCAGAAGCTCGACAAGAGTCAGTTACCCAATGCAGGTAATCTGTGGGATGTTGTCAGCTCGCGCACGGCACAATACGACCCGGACAATACGTATTCAATAAACTATATGTGGGGTACCACCGGTATTGGCGTCAATGTCGGTAAGGTCAAAGAAGCACTGGGCGACGATGCACCCATTAACTCTATTGCACTATTGCTAGATCCAAAAAACATGGAAAAGCTTGCCGGTTGTGGTGTACACATTCTGGATGCTCCGAGTGAAATAATTCCGGCAGTTCTCAACTACCTGGGTGAAGACCCTGACAGCCACGACCCTGACGTAATCGCTAAAGCAGAACCTGTGCTGCAGGCTATCCGGCCACATGTCACCAAGTTCCACAGCTCGGAATATATCAATGCGCTGGCCAACGGTGATATCTGCGTGGCGTTCGGCTGGTCTGGTGATGTGCTGCAGGCACGTGACCGTGCAGCAGAAGCCGGCAAAGGAGTTGAGATCGCATATAACGCAGCCAAAGAAGGTGCTTTGATGTGGTTTGACCAGATGGCGATTCCCGCCGACTCTGAAAATCCGGAGGCTGCACACAAGTTCCTCAATTTCATCATGGATGCAAAGAACATGGCGGCGGCATCAAACTACGTTTACTACGCCAATGGCAACCTCGCAAGCCAGGAGTTCTTAGAGGAAGACGTGATTGGCGATCCGGCAATTTATCCTGATGAAGCTGCCCTTGAAACTTTGTTTACCACCACGCCGTACCCTGCAAAAGTACAACGCGTAGTTACTCGCTTGTGGACCAAGATTAAGTCGGGCGTTTAAGCTCCTGCTTACGCGGGTACTATGTCTGCTCCGGATACCCGGGTACTATGCCCGGGTGTCTGACAAAAAGTACCCGATAACAACACCATGAGCGACAGCCAGCCATTCGAGCCCTGGAATGACTCCGGGGCGGCCCCCCTGATCACCTTTGAAAATGTCACCAAACGCTTTGGTACATTTACCGCCATCGATTCAATCGACCTTGCTATCTATCCGCGGGAGTTCTTTGCGCTGCTGGGGCCGTCCGGTTGTGGTAAAACCACAATAATGCGAATGCTGGGCGGGTTTGAAGCAGTGACCGAAGGCAGCATTCATATCGATGGTCAAAACATGCATGGTATTCCCGCCAACAAGCGCGCGGTCAATATGATGTTTCAGTCCTATGCCTTGTTCCCGCACCTGAACGTTGCCAACAACATAAGTTTTGGTCTGAAACGTTCAAACATGGAAAAAGCCAACATACAAAATCGCGTTGACGAGATGCTGCGGCTTGTACAGCTGGAAAAATTCGCTGATCGTAAACCGCATCAGTTGTCCGGCGGGCAACGGCAGCGCGTAGCACTCGCACGCGCACTTGCCAAAGCCCCTAAACTGTTATTACTCGATGAACCACTGGGTGCGCTCGACAAAAAGCTTCGACAGGAAACGCAGTTTGAATTAATGGATATACAGGAAAAAACCGGCACCACTTTTGTCATCGTCACCCATGATCAGGAAGAGGCTATGACGATGGCAAGCAGAATTGCAGTAATGGATCATGGCAAACTGGTACAGGTAGACACACCGGACCGCATCTATGAGACGCCTAATTCGGTATACGTAGCGGACTTCATTGGTGATGTTAATATCATACACGGTCAGTCATCCAACCTGCAGCGGGACACTGCAGAACTGGACTGGGCTACAGGTGCGCCTTCTATAAAAGGGCTGGCTGGTGATGGCTTAACCGCGAACAGCAAAGCAAGCTTTATAATAAGGCCGGAAAAAGTCAGCATCTCAAAAGAAGAACCACTGGAGTTGCATAATCGCGTGCAAGGACAGGTGGAAGATATTGCCTACCTTGGCAATATTTCAACCTACTATGTGCGATTGTCGAACGGCACACTGGTTAAATCACAAATCTCTAATAATCGCGGACTGGCACATCGCGATATTACCTGGCGGGATCCGGTGTGGCTCTCCTGGAGGGATACAGCTGGCATTGTGCTGGGCGCATAGATGATGAGACGCCTGCTTGTTGCGGTTCCCTACCTCTGGCTAACACTTTTATTTCTGGTGCCGTTTGGCATTGTATTAAAGATTGCAGTGTCGGATGCGGCCATTGCCATACCACCTTACACACCCAGGCTCGATCTATCCGCGGGCTTTTCGGGTTTGCGGGAATTTTGGGGTGCACTGGACTTTGAGAACTTTACCTTTCTGGCCGAAGATGCGTTGTACTGGAAGGCCTATTTATCCAGTCTGAAGATTGCCACATTTGCTACGTTCCTGACCCTGCTGGTTGGATATCCCATTGCTTATGCGATGGCACGAGCACCGAAGAGCTGGCAGTTAACGCTGGTTATGTTAGTTATTCTGCCATTCTGGACTTCATTTCTGATTCGTGTTTATGCATGGATTGGCATTCTATCGAACGAGGGTTTTTTAAATCAGTTTCTCATCTGGACAGGGCTCATCCGGGAGCCGCTTGCACTTCTTAATACTAACGTGGCGGTATATATTGGCATTGTCTATACCTACCTGCCTTTTCTTGTACTGCCGGTTTATTCAACACTGGAAAAGCTCGACGACACTCTGCTTGAAGCAGCTGAAGACCTGGGTTGCTCGCGTCTGCAAGCTTTTTGGTCTGTCACCGCTCCACTGTCAAAACCGGGTGTGATCGCCGGTTGCTTTCTGGTTTTTATTCCAGCGTTGGGAGAGTTTGTTATTCCATCACTCCTGGGCGGATCAGATACATTGATGATAGGAAAAGTACTTTGGGAAGAGTTCTTTTCCAACCGTGACTGGCCGGTTGCCTCTGCAGTGGCAATTATTCTGTTGTTGATATTGATCGTTCCAATTATCTTATTTCAAAGAAACGAACAGCGCCTGCGAGAGACAGAACAGTGAAACGACTGAGTACGTTTAATATCGTTTCACTGACGTTTGGATTTGCATTTTTATATATTCCAATGCTTATTCTTGTTATTTACAGCTTCAATGCGTCCAAGCTCGTAACCGTGTGGTCAGGTTTCTCAACCAAGTGGTATGGTGAGTTACTGCAGAACGAGGCATTTCTGGATGCAGCGTGGGTAACTGTGCAAGTTGCGTTGCTTTCCTCTGTAATAGCAACTGTCTTAGGCACGATGGCGGCATTTGCGTTGGTACGCTGTGGCAGGTTTTTTGGCCGCACGCTTTTTTCCGGTATGGTTTACGCACCAATTGTGATGCCGGAAGTGATCACTGGCTTATCTCTGTTGCTATTGTTTATCTCGCTCGATATATCGCGTGGTGTATTTACCATTGTATTGGCGCACGCAACTTTTTCGATGTGCTTTGTATCGGTTGTGGTCACAGCCCGATTGGCAAGCTTTGATCGCTCTCTCGAAGAAGCTGCCTACGATCTGGGGTGCACCGGTTGGGATGCATTTAAAAGCGTTACCTTGCCAATCATAGCACCGGCTGTTATTGCAGGATGGTTGCTGGCCTTTACTTTGTCACTTGATGATCTGGTTATCGCCAGCTTCACCTCCGGCCCATCGGCAACTACCTTACCGATCAAGATCTTTTCATCTGTCAGGCTCGGAGTCAGCCCCGAGATCAATGCACTTTCGACAATTATAATTGCTGTTGTTACTGTTGGTGTACTGGTGGCTTCGATTGCTTCCAAGCGTGCGTTTGAGAAACAGCGTCGTGAAACGCAGTTGTCTGGTTATTAAAGTGGCGTCGACCTGTGTGGCTTGATTAGGTATGGCAATGCAAAGCGATCTGTATGACAAGCAACGGTGGTTCAAAACACTGACGGGCAGCAAAATTCGTATCAGAACTCCGGGAGCCGACACCGATAATCGCTTGACTGTTGTTGAATTTCTCGAACCACCCGACACCAATCCGCCAGTGTTTACCCGCCACGAATTTATAGAAGTATTTTGTGTGATCAGTGGCACGCTGACATTTCAATTTATCGGTGAAGAGAAGTTTCATCTCACAGCAGGGGACAGTGTTACCTGTCAAAGTTTCAAACCGCATTCGTTTTGGAATGATACGTCAACACCGGTTACCGTCTTGCTGTTTTGTACACCCGCCGGATTGGATCAATTTTTTATATATATAGAATCAGATGCTCTTCTGGCTCGGTATCGTAACAACACGCATAGTGCGGATTATGCTGCTGCAATAAAGCGCTTGCGCACGAAGCACGGACTTGAACATGTGGGTGAAGCACCAGAAAAGAACATATAGGGGTAGAGCATAACGGCATCTTTCCCAGGATACTACTGACAACAATTGTCACTATGATTTGCTAACCTGTTGTCACACAAATCCGTTGGTGAGAGAACTATGGTTCAGCCATTCCGCAATCTGCATCAATCCGGCAATCCTTTTATTCTTGCGAACGTATGGGATAGAGGTACCGCTTGTCTACTCGCGGGAATGGGGGCACGAGCTTTGGCAACTTCATCTGGTGCCCATGCTTTTTCGCTTGGTCGCGCCGATATGGGTAATATCACTCGCGACGAAAGCCTTGCACACGCCCAGGACATCCTTTCTGCCACTTCGTTACCAGTATCGGGTGATTTTGAAAACGGATTTGGCCATGATCCCGGGACTGTTGAGGAGACAGTAAAGCTGTCTGCAGAAGTTGGCTTAGCTGGCATTTCTATCGAAGACATGGCGTTGCCGGAACTGGAGCCCTATGAATTTGATTTTGCCGTTGAACGCATCAGAGCTGCCAGCGCCAAGGCACGAGCTTTGGCGAATGATTTTGTTCTTGTCGCCAGAGCTGATGGCTATATGCATGGGGCTTATGATTTAGAAGAAGCTATTAGGCGGATTCAGGCTTTTGAATCGGTAGGTGCAGACTGCGTGTACGTGCCTTATCTGCGAGATGTGAAATCGGTGGCCCTTGTTTGTTCCAGTGTTTCGGTGCCTGTCAATGTGAGTGTGAGTGAAGTCTATTCAGTATCCATGAGTGATTTAGCGAAAGCAGGTGCCGCCCGAATTTCGCTGGGTCAAGCGATGGCGACTGCAGCTCATGCAACAATTCATAGTATCTGTCAGGACATGTTCGGTAGTGGAGATTTTTCGAAACTTGACACCGGTGATACTTATGAACAGGTAGAGGCCGTTATGATGAAAGGGAGAGACGCTACATGAGTTCAACATCGGAAAAATTGCCTGATGATCTACTCCTGGCGGTTTTGCTGGTGATCAGTTCGTTTAAGATTTAACAGACAAAGGGTTTACGACTTAAACCGGCTTGGATATTAATTACCTATAGGCTTCGGCTCGCTATCCTTTGAGAGGGGTAACAAGCGAGGTTTGAATTCTCCGTAGCTAAAGGTGCCCGCAATCTGCGAAGCATCATCGATAATCCTGTGGTGCTTATCGTCACAACACTTGCCGACTGAAGGTTACATTATAGTGGCAAGCAATTGAGTGGTACGTTGTCCGGCCCAAATCGATGCTATCGCAATACACGGCAACGCCAATGCCCAGCGAACCTTGTTTTTCCACTGCACTCTGTATTTATAAACCAGTATCAGAACTGGCCATACCAACAATACGATGAAGAGCTGACCCAGCTCTACACCCACATTGAACGATAGCAGGCTAATCCAGATGTTAGACGAAGTAACGCCTAGTATCTCCTGCAATACAAACGAGAAACCCAATCCGTGTAATAAGCCGAGTAATACGGTAAATATAAATGCTGATAATCCAGCGCTTTGTTTGTTATCTGATTGAGTTAACGCATAAACTGCGACGGCAATGATCGATAGTGCGATCCCTGTTTCTACCAGCGGTACAAACCATAATCCGGATGGTGTGTAACCAAAAAAACCGAGTGATAATGTAATGCTGTGCCCCAGTGTAAAACCGGTTACACGCCAGGCGAGGCTTGTCAGAGTAGTTGCTCCCAGTACCAGACAAATAACAAACAACACATGATCAAGGCCACCGAGTATATGTTTGACCCCCTCGATAATAAATGTTTTTGCTGCAGTCCAGAGCGATCTGTCGATTACAACCGGCTCTGATAAAATACCCGTCACACGGTAAACGCTGGTTGTGTTACCACCATAATCCAACACCAGATTGGCGGTGTCTTCCTGACCCGGTAGTTCAGGATTAAGCGAACTGGACAACTGGTAGCTTGCGATTGATCGACCCGGTCTGTATTCGAGCAACACATCAACGACCGAGTCACCGACAAACGGTGCCGGATCATATTGACTCTGTTGATTTTCAAATGATAGCTTTGCTTCTGTCAGGGTGCTAAACGGAGACTGATTTAAGGCCGAATAAACCAGTACTTTTTTAACCACTCCGGTGAGGGTTGTTCCATCAGCTTCAATCTGATGGCCGTTGAGCGCGAGTTGCCCCAGAGGCAACGGATCACGTTGTAACGCATTCAGATCCAGATAGTGCATTAACTCATCGTCCACCATCGCATGAGTGGTGAATGGTGCTGGTGTTTGTGTTCCATCTGGTTGCTCTGGGCCAAGCAATGATGCAACCAGATACGGCATCGGCAGACGAATAAAAACATCGAGACCATCTTCACGATGCTCGATGTGAAAAACTCGAATATTCAGATTAAGTTTGAAATGCGCTGACACTGACACAGGGGCCAGTGTCAGACACAGTAGCAGCAACCAGGTAAATCGATTGATGATGCTGGTTTTAGTATTAAGAGGCGTGCAGTATATAGAAGCAAACGATTGGCCTGAGCGGCCAACCGTTTCTTTGCTGCAAACAGAGTTGATAGCTGACTAGCTGGTAGTCAGTTATTCCTCGGCTGTAACCATGTTGTGCGAACCGAAGTAATAGACATGGCCCTGCTTACCTTCAAGGTCGGCTTTTGTCAGGGTGAATGATGGTGCATCCAGAATTGTGTTGTCGTGAGTCTCTGCCCATTCGGTTGCTGGTAGCAGAGTTGATGTATAGTAGGTTGTTTCAGGTACCAGATAGTGATGTGGTATTGCTATATTGGCTTTTGTCATCTCAACGACTGCATCGGCCTGTTTGTAATCCAGAATATGACGCGAACCATCCACCGGTACAAACACAACATCGACATCACCAATTTTTTCTAATACTTCCGCAGGCGGTTCCGGTCGATTGTCGCCCCACATCAGCAGGCGCATACCACCAGTCTCGATCAGATACATGGTGTTATCCATGTGGCGGAAATTATCGACGCAGGGGTCATCTCGACCTTCGAATTGCTTTACTGCCTCGGTCCACGGTATCAGCCCGGGCGCCACGCATTGGTGCTTATCTGCGATTCCGGTGATTTTTACATCACCCAGTTCGAAGTTACCTCCCATCCGGTCAAGTAACATGTTGGCATCGATTTTATCCAGCGCATCGTGATCAAAGTGGGCATGTGTGGATAGTCCGATATCGACTTCAGCCGCCGGAAACTCAACGTGATACCAAAGCCCCCAGGCACCAGACGGGTCATTACGCCAGGGGTCAACAATGATCGATATTCCTTTAGGCGAAGTCACACCAAACGAAGAGTTGCTGTAGTACGCGATCTCTACACCTTCAACAGCCTCGCGCGTGCCACCTTCGTTTTGAATTTGAATTATGCGATCGTGATTGAGACCCGATTTCCAGCTCGTCAAGCCTGTACCCTGAGCGGTTGTAATACCCAGTGCAACGCCGCCCACGACCACGCTTATCAAACTCAATTTCTGCGAAAATTTCATCCCTATCCTCCTTAGCTTTGCAAACGAAAACCCTAAAGTTCCGTTGTGTACAGATCGATACTATCCCAGTTCCGGAGTTTAAACAAAAACAGGGTTGCCTCATTTAGGTTGGATTGAACCGAAATACTATCTGTATGCGACAAAATACTGAGTTGAGTCTAAAACAGTCGGAGTAAGATGGCGAATTGACAGGCTCAAATAGTCTGGCTGATCCTTGAGCAAAGCACCGGAAGTCAATTAACGGCTTATACCGCGGCAATTTCCAGACGTGCATTCAAATGATTCGTCAACTCTGGCACTAAACCAGAGATTTTATATCAGCCTGTTGGTATCTGCTCTATGAGATGTACTGATTTAACGGTGGTGGAGGGGCAATTACGTGTGTACGGCGTAACCAGGCGTCGAGTGATTGATGCTTCAGTGATGCCAAATATCAAGCGGCCCACTAGTTAAACCATTGCCAACAAAGCCGCTGAATCGATTTTACAAAAACATGTCTAATGCGAAATATCTTGCTCTTAATTCAGTATCAAGGTCGATGCGTTAACGAAGGGTATGAGCTGTTACTGACTATTCGCTTCTGTCCCAGTACTGCTTGTCGTTAAAATAAACGTATTTGATAGCGCCACTATCTTTATCTGGCGTATAGCCAATGTAAGTATGGAAGATCTCACCTTCGTCAGTTTCGACGGTCATTGTGTAGCCGTTTAAGTAATAACGACCGATAACATTTTTCTTTTTACTGCCACTCGATACAACCCCGCCGGCAGATGAACCGGCCCGTGAGTAATTAACACCAAACTCTCCGATCACAATACGACCGTCTTTGGTTAAAACTAGATCACCGCCGCTGATAATAGAACCCGATGCGCCTATTCCTGTAACTCCGACAGCTGCAATTCGTCCAAATGCAACAGAAACCCTTGCGCCGGGTTTAAAGCCCCAAATCTTTGATCCATCATCTTTGCTCCTGCTAAGTTCACAGTTCTTACTGCCTATACTTTGAGGTGTTGGTTCTTGAGTGACCGGGTTCCAGTCCACACAGGAGGTATAGTAGCCGTTCGGGAACTGCATCATCATATGATTTATAAACGTCAGCATGGCAGGGAAACCACGTAGTACCTTATCTGTAAAAACGGTAGCTGCGATCGGCCTGTTACTGTCCGGGATGTTTGCGTTTGCAGCGGCAAGATTTCGTCCGGTTAATTGCTGCTGTGATTCATTATTCAACTGTGTCGAATTAGTTTGTGACGCGATTGTCGCTGTTGTGGATGAAGACGGTGTAGATTGAAACGCCGAAGGTCTTGCTTCGTTCGAGCCACCTTTGAATTCCTCTTTGCAGACTTTCTCTAAAAATGTGGCACCAGACAGCACGCTGAAGATATCGGTATCGCGGAAGGTCATTCGCATCATTCGCACGTAACCGGGCTGCCCGGGACAACCATACAAGACAGATTGACCGTTTTTGTTGCCGAGAGTAACCTTGCGCGTGATTTGAAACGCTCCTTTGATTGAGCTTTCCGGTTTTACTCTTTTTGCAGATTTGAAAATCGCTGTGTCAGGAACAGATTTCTTTCTTTGCTCAAGAACAGATTGCAGAGTTTGACCCTGCAGACTCTCCCAATTCCAAATTTCAATGATTGCTGTTTTTTTGGTCAGGATCCGCAGGTTTTCCGTGACATTATCCGTCCAGCCACGCGGTGCGGGTACTGTTTGCGCGAACGCTGAAAAAGATACGGCAAAAACTG